>DASSNA010000004.1:0-19087 GCA_035688445.1 Solirubrobacterales bacterium
GGACCTGGATCGCCAGGTTGGCGCACTCGACCGCCGCCTCGGTCGCGTACAGCTTCGCCACCGAGGTCTCGGTCGCGTTCGGCTTCTTTTCGTCCTTGAGCAGGCCGGCGCGCAGGACCAGCATCCGGCTGGCGTCGCGCTTGAGGATCATCTCGGCGATCATCTCCTGGACCAGCTGGAAGCGGGCCAGCGGCACCCCGAACTGCTTGCGTTCCTTGGCGTACTCGACCGAGCTCTGGACGCAGCCTTCGCAGATGCCAACGCAGCCGGCGGCGACGCTGTAGCGGCCGTTTTCCAGGGCGCTCATCGCCACCTTGAAGCCGTCGCCGACCTCGCCCAGCATCGCGTCCTCGCCGACCTCGACCTCGTCGAGGGAGATTTCGGCGGTGTCGGAGGCGCGCAGGCCGAGCTTGCCGTGGATCTCCTGGGTGCTGAACCCTTCGCTGTCGGTCGGGACGAGGAAGGCGGCGAGGCCGCGGTGCTTTAGCGCCGGATCGGTCTGGGCGAAGATCAGCGCCACCTCGGAATAGTTGCCGAGCGAGATCCACATCTTCTGGCCGCTGATCGACCAGCCGTTGTCGGTCTTGGTGGCGCGGGTGCGGAGGTTGGCGGCGTCGGAGCCGGTGTCGGGCTCGGTCAGGCCGAAGCAGCCGAGGCCCTCGCCTGAGCAGAGCCTCGGCAGCCACCGCTTCTTTTGCTCCTCGGTGCCCCACTTCTCGATCGGGCCGGCGACCAGCGAGGTCACCACCGAGATCACGGTGCGGGCGGAGGAGTCGGCGCGGCCGATCTCCTCGGCGATCAGGCCGTAGCCGATGTAGTCGAGGCCGCGGCCGCCGTAGGCTTCGGCCACCGGGGCGCCGAGGAAGCCGACCTCGCCCAGCTTCCGCGCCAGCTCACGGTCGAAGCGGCCGGCACGGTCGTTGTCGCGAACCTTCGGCAGGATCTCGCGCTCGGCGAATTCGCGCGCCCCCTCGCGGATCAGCTTGTGCTCGTCGCTTAGCTCGAAGTCCATCTCGCTCGTCCCTCCCTCGTCGTGTCTAAAGCTCGCGCAGCTCTCTGCCCAGCGTCTCGGCGAAGGCCTGCTGCGCCTCTTGCGTGCGCGGGCCGGGAGCGGCGGGCAAGGCCTTGCCGTCGACCGAGGAGACGGCCTGGATCTCACGCGTGGTCGAGGCGAGGAAAGCCTCGCTCGCGCCCCGCAGGTCGTCGATCTGCCAGGTGCCCTCTTCCACCTGCAGCGCCTTAATCATCCGGTCGCGGGTGATCGACTCCAGCACCCCGTCGCTCAGAGCCGGCGTCCGCAACTCGCCTGCGGCCGAGACCCAGAAGACCGAGGAGGTCGGCGGCTCCAGCACCGTGCCGTCGGGGCGGATCAGGACCGCCTCGTCGGCGCCCTGGCTTTTGGCGATCCGCGTCGCCTGCATGTTGGCGGCGTAGGAGAGCGACTTGACGCCGTTGAGGATTACAGTCGGGCAGTAGGTGACACTGGCGAGGCTGAGCGTCTCGGAATGCGCCGGGATCGGCTCGGTCATCGCGAGTCGCCGGCCGCCACGGGTGACGATCAGGCGTAGCTGGCCCTCGACCGGGCCGGCCTCAGCGAGCAGAGCCCCGATCTCGGCCTCCAGCGCGCCGCGGTCGAACTTGAGCTCGATCGCAGCGGTCGAGCGCTCGAGGCGGTCGAGGTGGTCGACCAGGGCGAACGGCTTACCGCCGTAGAGGCGGATCACCTCGAAGGCACCGTCGCCGCGGTAGAGGCCGTCGTCCTTGAGGCCGATCGTGGCACTCGCGGTGGGACCGATCTTGCCGTCGACGCTGGCGAGCTCTTCGAATCCGGTAGTCACCGCGGCGAGGCTACCGTTTGCGCGGCGACGCCGTTATCCGTGCTTGCGGTGAATCGCGCAGTGTTTGCTCTTGCGGATGCACTTCAGCAGCGCCCATTCGGCCTTGAAGTGGCTGTCCCAGGCAACCGCCCCCTGGCGCAGGATGTAGAAGGGGGAGACGTTGGCAGCGTAGATGTCGCTACCGGTGATCCAGACGATCTGGCAGCGGAAGCGGCTGCGGCTCGCCTTTTTGCAACTGCCGGCGATTTCACGGGCTCGTTCGAAGCGCTTGCCGAAGGAGTTGAGCAGGGTCAGGACGGCGAACTGCTCGGCGCCTTCCCTGACCATCCGCGGCAGCGTCGTCGCCCCTGCTGGCGGCGGGGCGCCGGTTTCGACGGCGGCGATCCATTCGGTGACCCAAGTGGAGACGTAGTCGACTCGCGTCAGCACGTTCGGGACCCGGGTGCTGCAGTTGGGGCCACCGGTGCTGGTGATCCCGATCTCGACGGGGGAGCCGTCGGCACGCTGGCCGATCGCCGGCCCGCCGCTATCGCCGAAGCAGCCACCGCTGGCCCTGCTCGCGGCGAGCAGGCAGACCTGTTCGGTTGGCGAGAAGGACGCGTAGAAGGAGCGAGTTTTCTGCTTGCAGGAGGTGGAGGTCTGAACCAGCATCGAGGTCGCGCGCAGACCGCCGGGCTCTTGATTGGCCCTAGCGCTGGTCAGTCCCCAGCCGGCCAGCTGGACGGTGGCGCCGCCGCTGTAGAGGCCGGCGTCGGTCGTGCCCGCCATCGGAATTGGCGGTGCGCTGGTCGGGGTGGAGAGGACGAGGATCGCTGCGTCGCCGTGCAAGATCCCGGGGTCGAAGCCAGGGAAGACATGGGTTTCGGCGATATGGAAGACGTTGCCGATCTGGGCTTCGGCCGGGTCGGTGACGCCGGTCGCGACCGCGTAATTGGCGGCGGGGGTCATCGTCCCGTCCTCGATTTCCTCGACGCAGTGGGCGGCGGTGAGGATCACCCGCGGCGCCACCACGGTGCCGCTGCAGGCGAAGCCATGTCTGCCTTCGTGGGCTTCGATGAAGGAGAGCGAGGGGAATTCGGTGATCGAGGCCGCGTGGCCACCGACGATCGAGGCCTGGGCGCTGCCGTCGGCCATAGCGCCGGCGGGGAGAGCGAGAATGAGCATCAGCGCGCCGGCGATTGCCGTCATCGCTCGCCACCCGCCCCAGTCTCCCCAGCGCTTCACGCGGTACAGCCTAGTACCTTCGAGCGGTCAGATCGTTTGCGCAGACAAGTGTCCGAGTGCTACGCCGCTTCGAAGACCGTGGCCAGTCCCTGGCCGACCCCGACGCAGAGGGTGGCGATGCCGTATTTGCCACCGCGGCGGCGCAGCTCGCGGACAAGGGTTCCGGCGAGGCGGGCGCCGGAGCAGCCGAGCGGATGGCCGAGAGCGATTGCGCCGCCGTTGACGTTGAGCCGCTCTTCGTCGATCCCGAGCTCGCGGGCGCAGGCGAGGACCTGGGAGGCGAAGGCCTCGTTCAACTCGATCAGGTCGATCTGGTCGAGCGAGAGGCCGGCGTTCGCTAGGGCGTTGGGGATCGCCTGCAGCGGGCCGACCCCCATGATCGCCGGGTCTACCCCGGCGACGCCGGTGGTGACGACCCGCGCCAGCGGCTCGGCGCCGAGCGCTTCGACCCCCTTTTCAGAGGCGAGCACGAGGCAGGCGGCGCCGTCATTGAGGCTGGAGGCGTTGCCGGCGGTGACGGTGCCGCCCTCGCGGAAGGCGGGCCGCAGCTTCGCCAGCTTCTCTAGCGAGGTGTCCGGGCGCGGCCCCTCGTCGGCATCGACGGTGACGGTTTCGCGCCCCCGCGGCGCCTGCACCGGGACGATCTCCTCGGCCAGCTTGCCGGCCTCGGCGGCGGCGACGGCGCGCTGGTGGCTGCGCAGGGCGAAGGCGTCTTGGTCCTCGCGGCTGATCCCGAAGCGCTCGGCGACGTTCTCGCCGGTCTCGCCCATCGACTCGGTGGAGACGCCAAGTTCGGCCATCCGCGGGTTGATCATCCGCCAGCCCAGGGTGGTGTCGTGCATCGTCTGCGGCCCGCGCGGCAGCCCGCGCTCGGGCTTCTCGACCACCCACGGCGCCCGGCTCATCGACTCGACCCCGCCCGCCAGGTAGAAGTCGCCCTCGCCTGCCTTGATCGCCCGGGCGGCGTTGTTCACCGCCTCGAGGCCGGAGGCGCAGAGACGGTTGACGGTTGCCCCCGGCACGCTCTGCGGCAGCCCCGCGAGCAGCGCCGCCATCCGGGCGACGTCGCGGTTGTCCTCACCCGACTGATTGGCGGCGCCGAAGTAGACGTCGACGATGCGCTCGGGGTCGACGCCGCTGCGCTCGACGGCGGTGCGGATCACGTGCGCGGCTAGGTCGTCGGGGCGGATGCTGGAGAGGGCGCCGCGGTAGGCGCCCATCGGGGTACGGACGGTCTCGACTATGTAGGCCTCTGGCATCGGAATGAACCGTATCCTTGGTGGGTGCTTTTCGTCCTAGGAACTCTCGGAATCGTCGCCTTTATGGTTGGCGTGCTGCTGGTCGTCGGGCACTTTTACCCGGGCAGCTCGGCCAGCCTCGTCCACTGGTATCCGACCCGCTCCCCCGAGGTCGAAGCGCAGAACGAGATTGACGACGTTCGCCAGATGCTGGAGGCGCAGAACGAAATGCGCCGCCGCCGCGGCGCTCCGGAGATAACCGAAGAGGACCTCCACCGCGGCGTCGCCGAGGACGAGCGCGTGCGCTTGCGAGGCCGCGGGCCTTTCGAGGCGAGCTAGCCACCCTGCGGAACCGGCTCCGGCGCCGAGCTTGCTGCCGGGACGCCGATTGGGCCGATCGCCAGCGCCAGCGCTGCAGTGCCGAGGCCGGCGAGGAGGGAGAACCACCAGCCGCGCTGGAGGCCGGCGAGGAGATCGCCGCGGGTGGAGTCGTTCAGCAGTGCCACCAGGGTGGCGACGCCGATCGCGGCGCCGAGTTGGCGGGCCATGCTAAAGACGGCGGTGCCGGTCGCGAAGCGTGAGGGCGGCAGCCCCGCTGCCGCGGCTGCCGGCAGCGTCCCCAGCGTCATCCCGACCCCGGCGCCGCCGATCATGAAGCCAGGGAGGAAGGTCGTCGCGTATTCGGGGCTGGGGCCGACCGTGGCGAGGATGTAGGCAAAGCCGGCGGCGAAGGTGAGTCCACCGGCGGTCGCGATTGGCCGCTGGCCGATTTTGCCGCCGAGCCGGCCCGAGGGGATCGCGAAGGTCGCCGCCATCAGCGGCCCGGGGGAGAGGGCGAAGCCGGCCTTCAGCGCCGAGTACCCCCAGACTTCGGTGAGGAGGAGGACGCCGGAGAGGAGCATCGCCCCGAACCCGGCGAAGAAGACCAGTGCGGCGAGATTGGCGAGGGCAAAGGAGCGGACGCGCAGCAGTGGTAGCTCTATGACCGGCGCGTGGTGGTGGGCCGAGCGCCGGACGAAGGCGGCGACGAGGAGGACAGCGCCGGCAAAGGCGCCGATGGTGCGGAGGTCGGCCCAGCCCCATTCGGGCCCCTTGACGATGCCAAGGGTGAGGACGCCGATGCCCAGAGCGAGCTCAGCGGCGCCAAGCAGGTCCGGTCGCCCGTCTTCAGGCTCGCGCACCTCGTCGAGAACCCGGAGGGCGAGAGCCGCGGTGACGATTCCGATTGGGACATTGACGACGAATATCCAGCGCCAGCTGAGCTGGACGAGGAGACCGCCAATCGGCGGGCCGAGCGCGGCAGCGACGCCGCCCACGGCTGACCAGATCCCGATTGCCAGCGTTCTCTGCTCGAGCGGGAAGGCCGGGAGGATGAGGCCTAGCGTGGCCGGAATCATCATCGCCCCGCCGCTCGCTTGCAGGATCCGCGCAGCGACTAAGAAGTTGACCGAGGGGGCGAGTGCGCAGAGCGCCGAGGCGGCGGCAAAGAGGAGCAAGCCGCTGACAAAGATCCGCTTGCGGCCGACCCGGTCGGCGATCCGGCCAGCGGGGACGAGCAGCGCCGCGAAGACGATCGCGTAGGCGTTCAGCACCCAGGAGAGGCTTGGCAGGGAGGCGCCCTGGAAGTCGCGCGCGAGGTCGGGGAAGGCGATGTTGACGATGAAGAGGTCGAGGCTGGCCATGAAGAGGCCAACCGAGGTGATTAAGAGGACCTTCCAGCGCTGTGCCATGACCGCTCCCGTCTGCTCGCTTGCATTTCGCAAGCCACGGTAGCAAAGTAACTTGCAAAAAGAAAGCTAAGAGTTAGACTTGGCCTATGGCCATCCAGGCTTTCGCTGAGAAGAACTGTTCGATCGCGCGCCCGCTCTCCTTCCTCGGCGAGCGCTGGGCGATCCTCGTTCTGCGCGACCTAATGCTCGGCCGGCGCCGCTTCGACGAGATCCAGGACTCATTGGGCGTCGCCAGCAACGTGCTCGCCCAGCGCCTCGCCACCCTCGCCGAGGAGGGGATCGTCGAGCGCCGCCTCTACTCCGAGCACCCCGAGCGCTTCGAATACCGCCTCACCCAGAAAGGGCTCGACCTCGAGCCGGTGCTGCTGGCGCTGCTGGCCTGGGGCGACCGCTATACGACCGGCCCGGAGGGCCCGCCGTTGGAGACGGTCCACGAAGACTGCGGACACGCCTTCCACATGGTCCCCACCTGCTCGGAGTGCGGCGAGGCGATCGACCCGCGCCACGTCCACAGCCGCCTGGGACCGGGAGCCGACGAAGAGCAGCGGCGCCGGTGGCGCGAGCGCTGATCGTCGGCTGCGGCTGTCGCGGCCGTGAGCTGGGTAAGGAGCTGCTGGGCGAGGGCTGGGCCGTGCGCGGGACCAGTCGCCGCGAGGATGGCCTCGGTGTGATCGAGGCAGCCGGGATCGAGCCGGCGCTGGCCGACCCCGACCGGCCCGGGACGATCCTCGAGCTGGTCGGCGATGTGACGGTGCTGGTGCTCCTACTGGGTAACGCCAGCGGGACGGACGATGAGCTGGCGGCGATCCACGGCCCGCGCCTCGAGCGGTTGCTCGAACACCTCGTCGAAACCCCGGTGCGGGGGGTCGTCTACGAGGGAACCGAGGAGGGCGAGGAGATAGTCCGCACCGCCGCACGCACCTGGCGCATCCCGGCGAGGACCATCTCACCGAGTCTGTCTAAGACCCCCGATATCGGGGTCAAGGACAGACTCACGAGCGAGGTCAGGGCCGTCTTGGCCGGCGGAGGCAAATAGCTAAACTCGGATGGGAATTTAGGTAAATGACTGAGAAAGCGCGAGAGGAGCGTTTCGTATGGCTTTGCAGCTCGGTGACGTAGCACCAGATTTCGAGGCTGACACCACTGAGGGCCGGATCAACTTCCACGACTGGATCGGCGATTCGTGGGCGATTCTGTTCTCCCACCCCAAGGACTTCACCCCGGTCTGCACGACCGAGCTCGGTTACATGGCGCGGATCCAGCCCGACTTCGAGAGCCGTGGCGTGAAAATCATCGGCCTCTCGGTCGACCCGCTCGACAAACACGAGGACTGGGTCAATGACATCGAGGAGACGCAGGGCGCGCGCCCCGACTACCCGATCATCAGCGACGCCGACTTCGAGATCGCCAAGGCCTACGGGATGCTCGCGGCCGACGTCTCCGGCGACCCCGGCGACCGCACTCCGGCCGACAACCAGACCGTGCGCAACGTCTTCGTGATCGGCCCCGACAAGAAAATCAAACTCATCCTCGTCTACCCGATGACGACCGGGCGCAACTTCGACGAGGTGTTGCGGGTGATCGACTCGCTGCAGCTGACCGCCAACCACAAAGTCGCCACCCCGGCCCAGTGGAACAAGGGCGATGACGTGATCATCGCCGGCTCGGTCTCCAACGACGAAGCGAAAGAGGCTTACCCCGACGGCTGGGAGGAGCCCAAGCCCTACATCCGCATCGTCTCCGAATCGGCTGCGAAGGGCTAGTCGAGTCGCTCGAGTAGGTCGCTCAAGATCCGCGCGGTTGCTCCCCAGATCAGCTGCCCCTCGACCTCGTAGGTCGGGGTGTGGATGGGGACGCCGCGGCGGATCAGGCGGCGCATCGCGTAGCCCTCGCGCAGCAGCTCGAGCGAGAAGGTGAGCACGGTCTCGACCTCGGAGGGGTTCGGCTGAAGGTCGAGTTCGCGGGGGTGCGGGAGGTAGCCGACGAAGGGGTGGACGATGTAGTTGGTGACGAAGGTCCTCGTCGCCGGCAGTGCCTCGCCGATCCTCACCTGGGCGGGGTCGAGGCCAATCTCCTCCTCCGCCTCCCGTAGTGCCGTCGCCTGCAGGTTCTCGTCGCCCTCGTCGCGCCGGCCGCCCGGGAAGGAGATCTCGCCGGCGTGGCGCCGCAGGTCGGCACGGCGCTCGGTGAAGACCAGGCCTGGGTCCTCCGGCCACCCGTAAAGGGGCAGGAGCACGGCGGCCTCTACCTCGCGACCGATCAGACGATCACCTGGACGGTGCCGCCGTCCACGGACCAGGCGGCGCCAGCGACGTAGGAGGCGCGCTCGGAGCAGAGGAAGACGATCGCCGCGGCGATCTCCTCTGGCTGGGCGAGGCGGCCGATCGGGCGCTTCGAGCCGGCTTCGGCCAGCGCCTCCTCGCGGGTCCCGACCCCGCTGAGATCGCGCGACTGGTCGAGCAGTCCGCCCTCTTCCATCCACATCTCCGCTTCGACCGGGCCGGGGGCGATGGCGTTGACGAGGACGCCGCTCTTCGCGTAGCGGTCGGCGAAGAGGCGCGAGAGCGAGAGCTCGGCCGCCTTCGCCACCGAGTACTCGGCCATCGCCGCTGAGGGGCGCTTGCCGGCGGTCGAGCAGACGTTGACGACGCGGCCCCAGCCGCGCTCGGCCATCGGCGGGATCGCCGCCCGCATCGCCCGCAGCGGTGCCATCACGTTGAGCTCGTACTGGAAGCGCCAGTCCTCGTCGGGGACGTCGTCGAGGTCGCGCCACTGGGCGGCGCCGGCGTTGTTAACGAGCACGTCGAGGGAGCCGAAGCGCTCTTTGGCTGCGGCGAGCATCCGCTCGCCGGCGTCCTCGTCAGTGACGTCGAGGACGAGTGCGGCGGCTGCACCGCCGGCGCGCGCCGCCTCCTCGGTGACCGCTTGCAGCCGCTCCTCGCCTCGTGCGACCAGCACCACGTTGGCGCCCTCGGCGCAGAGCTGCAGCGCCGTCTCGCGGCCGATGCCGCTACTGGCGCCAGTGACTACGCAGGTGCGCCCACGCAGGCCGAGGTCCATCAGGCCGCCTCCAGCCGCTCGACCACGCTGACGTGGGCCTCACCGGCGATGACCTTGTGGACGGGGCACTTGGTGGCGATCACCAGCAGCCGCCGTCGCTGTTCGTCGTCGAGCTCACCCGGCAGCTTCACCCCGACCTCGAAGCTGGTCGGCACCGGTCCCTCGTAGGTCATCTCCACGTCGACCCCGACCGCTCCCACGTCCCAGCCTTTGCGCTGCGCGTACATCTCGACCGTGATCGCGATGCAGCCGGCGAGGCTGGCGCCAAGCAGCTGGGTGGGGCGGGGGCCGGTGTCGGTGCCGCCGGCATCCGGCGGCTCGTCGACGCGCAGGTCGTGGCCGCCTTCGAGCTCGACATCGTGGGCGTAGCCCTCGACCCGGCGGGCGACGATCCGCACGGTTAGCGCACCGGGTTGAAGGCGAAGCCGGTCATCACCTTGGGATAAAAGAACGTTGACTTCGGCGGCATCACCGTGTCGGTGTTGCAGATCGCCTTCACCTGCTCGACCGGCACCCCGCGCTGGATGAAGGCGACGTCGTAGTCACCGCCGTCGACCATCGCCAGAGCGTCGCCGACGCTCTTCGCGTATTCGAGACCTTGGCGCTCGTCGATGTCGTGGTCGCTCATCCCGGCCAGGCCCTTGAGGACAAGGGTCTCGAGGATCGCCGAGTCGAGACGGCGGTAGGCCTCGGGTTTGTCCTCGAGGCGCCGGTCGATCTCGGCGGTGTCCTTGAGGCGCAGGCGGAAGGCGCGCTTGTGGAAGGCGTCGTAGAGGCCGAAGACGCCGACGCCGTCCTCGCCGCCGGGGTCGATCTCCTCGCGCGACACCTCCTCGACCTCGAAGAGCTCACGCAGGCCGTTGCCAAGCCGCTGTTGACGCTCGGGGTCGTCAGCGAAGCCGGAGAGCAGGCGGTGCGTGGGGAAAACGGTGAGGCCGGGGTCGTCGAGGCCGGTCAGCGACATCAGCGTGTAGTTGTGCGGGCCCTCGCCGCCGACCTCGTCGCGGAAGGCGCGCGCGGTCTCGTAGCGGTGGTGACCGTCGGCGATCAGCAGCTGAGCGCTGGCCAGGCAGTCGGTCACCGCTTGGTGGATCGCTGAGTCGTCGACCTTCCAGAGCCGGTTGACGGTGCCGCTTTCGTCGGTTGCCTCTCCCCAGGGCTGATCCGGCAGCGCCGGGGCGACCAGCGGCCAGGCGTCCTCGGTCGAGAGTGAGAAGATCGGCGAGAGGTTGTAGCCGCTGGCGCGGGTCAGCTCGAGCCGGTCGAGCAGCGGCCCGGGGTGGGTGCGCTCGTGCGGGCGGACGGTGCCGCTCTCGTAGTCCTCGACCCGGACCCGGGCGAGGATGCCGTTGCGGCTGTAGCTGTTGCCGTCGGGGGCGGTGTAGTCCTGGGTCAGTGCCCAGATCGAGGGCGCTTCGTCCTGGACCAGCGCCCCGTCGGCGCGCCAGCTCTCGATCCGCGCCGCCGCCTCCGCGTAGGGGTCGCCGCTCGGATCGCTGTCGGGGTCGGCAGGGTCGAACGGTTTCGGCAGGTCGATCGCGACCGCGTTGTAGGGCGAGCGCTCCAGCAGCGCCGCCCGCTGCGGCGCGTCGATCACGTCATAAGGGGGCGCCGCAACCGCGTCCAGAGAGCCGACCTTGCCGAGGTCGTAATGCAGGGCGTTGAACGGGAGCACCTCCGCCATCGCCCCAGAACCTACACTTGGCTTCGTCGGGGTGTGGCGCAGCCTGGTAGCGCGCCGCCTTTGGGTGGCGGAGGTCCCCGGTTCGAATCCGGGCACCCCGACTCTTCCTTAAATCAAGGAGACGCGATTGCCGGAGGGGAGAACGGCTTCGAGCCTGATGCCCATGGCATCGAGCAGGAGGAAGGCGTTCTCCGTCGTCGGATTGGCGGTCTCGGCAGTCAGCAATCGCCTGACGCTGGAGGCCTCAAGACCAGCTCGTTCGGCGAGGGATTTCTTCGAAATCTTCTGCGACTCGCGAACGGACTCCAAGGTCGTCAGGAGCTTGTTCCGCGCGACCAAAGCTTTCACGCGGCGGTCGTAAGCCCCCCTTTCCTCTGAGGGGATCAGTGCGCCGATGGCAGCGTCGTGGGAGGTCCGAGGTTTAGTCATGGCTTCGAAGCTAGCAGGTGTGTGGCATATATGCAACGGAAATGAGATCTCGAATAGAGATCTGTCGCAGACAATAAGATTCGGCAAATGCGATGGAAAATTGAGTGGCTTCTGGACCGAGATCAGGACCCTCCAACGATCCCGGCCTACGACTACTTGAAGGACCTGCCGGTCAACGTTCGGGTCCAGTTGCTCGCGATTCTCGAGGCGGTGAAAACCACTGGGCCGGATCAGTGGGCCGACCGCCATAGCCACTGCCCGATGAAGGGGGAGTTGGCCGACCTCCATGAGGTTCGCGACAAGCAGGGTGAGATGCTGTACCGCCTCTTTGTCCTCTGGCAGCGCAAGGAGCGGCGCGTGGTGATCATCGATGGACGTATGAAGGCAAACAAGACGAAGTTGGGGGAGGGCGAGTACGAGGCCATTGCCGCTCTTGCGGCCAAGATCGACGAGGACCCGCCACCCTTTGCCTCTGCAGATGACTTCATTCAGGCCGACCTCAAGGCGTAGAGACGAACCGATTCGGGTGGTGCCGTATGACCCGCAGTGGCCTGCTCGATTCGAGCGCGAGCGGGTGCTCTTGGCCGAGGCGATTGGGTCTTGGGTCAGCGGCGGAATTCACCATGTCGGCAGCACTGCGGTGCCGGGGCTCGAGGCGAAGCCGACGATTGACATTCTCGTTGGGGTGGGGGACCTGGAGGCCTCGCGCGGGTCCTTCGAGCCGCTCGCCTCGCTTGGCTATCTCTACGCGCCTTACCTGCCCGAGGAGATGCACTGGTTCTGCAAGCCGTCCCCGAGCCGGCGCGAATTCCACCTCCACTTGGTTCCGGCGGGCTCCCAGCGCTTCCGCGACGAGCTTGCTTTTCGGGATCGACTGCGAGGTAGTCCTGAGGTCGCGCGGGAATACGCGGAGTTGAAGAAGTCGCTGGCGGAGCGTTTCCGAACTGACCGCGAGGGCTATACCTTGGGCAAGAGCGATTTCATCGCCCGCGTTCTCGGGCGCGACGGGTAAGGAGGCTGGAGATGGAGAGTTGGGACTTGAAGACGGTGGCGGTCGAACCGCATCAGCCGCGGATCCTCGCCTCGGCCGACGACGCGCGGACGATCCTCTTGCACCTGCCAAACGGGGAGGAGCTACAGGAGCACGAGGTGCACGAGCGGGCGCGACTGCTCATCGTGGATGGCGAGGTCGACGTGACCACCCAGGATGGCGACTTCGCCTCGGCGAGCGCCGGCCACCTCTTCGAATTCGCTCCAGGCGAGCGTCGCACCGTGGTCGCCCGCTCCGACGCGCGCCTGCTGCTCATCCTCTCCCCGTGGCCCGGCGACGGTCACCCCGGTGCGATGACGCTGGAGAAGAAGGCCGAAGCGCGGGAGCGCGCGGCCGAGCACTCCGGCTAGACGGCGCCGGTTACCAGACGGTCAGCGAGCGCGGCCCGTCGTGCTCGCGGATGACGCCGTCTTTCGTCACCAACTTGAGGCCCAGCTCGATCGCGGTCGCGTAGATCTGGCGGTCGGCGGGGTCACCCGGGAAGGAAGTCGGGAGCGAAGTAGCCATGTCCGCGATTGCCGGCGTCATGCCGATCGTCCGCAGGTTGGCTCCAAGTCCCTCCAACCAGGAGCGGACGGGGATGTTGAGAACGATCCGCTCGTGCCGCGCCAGCCAGGCGAGCTCATACCAAGAGACGGAGGCAACCGCGAGGTCGTCGGCCGCTTCGAGCTGAGCCCGGGCGGCGTCGCTGACCCGGCCCGGTTCAGCCGACCACCAGTGGACGACGTGGGTGTCGAGCAGGACGGCGGTCATGCCGAAGGCGCGTTATCCGCGTTCCACGCCTCTCCGGTTGAGAAGAGGCCCTCCTCTTGGACGGCACTCACCGCACGCCCTTGGAAGGAGTCCTTGAGGGAACGGGCGCCGGCAGGTGGCACCAAACGGGCAACGGGACGCCCGTGTCGGGTGATCTCGATTTCTTCGCCAGCGGCAGCCTCGTCGAGGAGGCGCAGCATCGTTGCCTTGGCAGTAGTAGCAGTCACTTGTTTAGCCATATAGTCATTATAAGGACCACTTTCGGATGGAGCTTTGCGTTTATCCCCCTCCTAAGAAACGGGGGCATCAAGTTCTCCCCCTCCAGAGCCGAAAACCTTGGAGAGGGAATCGCAAATGGACGCATTGCAAAACCAGGAGGGCGTGGGCCAGGCGGATACGCCGCAGCGGCGGCGGGTCGAGCGGGCCATTTTCGAGACCGACCGCCAGCGCGTGGTCGGCGATCTCACCCTTCCTCATGCCGGCTACCAGAGCCGCTTCTCGGACTCGCTCAACCGTGGCGACTTTGAGTTCGTGCCGCTGACCAACGTCGAGATCATCTCGCTCGACAGCGGCAACGTCACGCAGGTGCCCTTCCTCGTCCTCTCCAAGCGCCACGTCCGGATCGCCTACCCGGCTGACGCTTAAGCCGCCTCCTCAGCTCCGCGAGGAGCGGAAGCGGCCACTCCTTACGTAGGAGCCGATGTCGAGCAGGAAGGCGAGGATGACGATGAACCACTCGAAGCCGTAGACGCGGTCCGAGCTGCTCCACATCACCGCGTAGGCGAGCGTCGTCCACGGCAGCAGGAAGAAGCCGAGGAAGGGGACGAACCAGCTGTCGAAGGCCCGGCTGAGCAGGTCCGAGAAGAGGAAAATCGCGAACAGCGCCAGCCGCGGCGAGAGGAAGGCGAGGAGGATGACGAGACAGCCCATGCGCAGACGCTACCCGCTCGCAAGGCGGCAATCACGCAGTTCACTGCCCTGTAATCCCGCTGCCGTAACCTCGTCGTAGGAGGAATAGACATGAACAGAATCGGAAAGCTGATGGAGATGATGCACGCTGGCAAGACTGAGATGGTTGCTCCGGAGGAGGCGCTGCCGGGGCGCAGTGAGCGGGTCTTCGAGGTGCCGAAGACGCACGCGGTGCTGGGCACGCCGTTGGAGCCGCCGTTCCCGGAGGGGATCGAGGTCGCCTACTTCGCGCTCGGCTGCTTCTGGGGCGCGGAGCGGCTGTACTGGGAACTCGACGGCGTCTACACGACGGCGGTCGGCTACCAGAACGGGACCACGCCGAACCCCACCTATGAGGAGGTCTGCACGGCTAAGACTGGGCACGCCGAGGCGGTGCTGGTCGCCTTCGACCCGAAGCTGGTCTCCTACGGCGACCTGCTCAAGGTCTTCTTCGAGGAGCACGACCCGACCCAGGGGATGCGCCAGGGCAACGACGTCGGCACCCAGTACCGCTCGGGGATCTACTTCGCCAACGACGCCCAGAAGGCGACGGCGGAGATGGTCCGCGACTCCTACGACAAGGCGCTGCGGGCGGCCGGCAAGGAGCCGGTGACGACGGAGATCGAGCCCGCCGGACCCTTCTACTACGCCGAGGACTACCACCAGCAGTACCTGCACAAGGTGCCGAACGGCTATTGCGGCCTCAAAGGCACCGGCGTCTCCTGCGCCATCCCCGCCGTGGCGAGCTAGCCGCGGCGGTGCCCGGGGGGCGGGCCGAATAGCATCCCCGCCTTCGTGGCACCGTCTTTTGGCTCCTACATAGTCGGCTGCCTCGCCGTGATCGGCATCGTCGCGGCGCTCGGCCTCGGCGGCTACTGGCTGCGGCGCTGGATCGTGCCCGAATTCAGCGGCGCCCTGGCGCGGCTCGGCGATGCGACGATCGGGGTCGCGCTGCTGGTCGTCTCGCTGGAGATCCTCGGCACGCTCAGCCTGCTGCGGCTGGGCTGGACGATCGTCTTCTGCATCGCCGTCGGGCTCGGGGCCGCCGCGCTCGGCCGCGCCAAAGCCCCGCGTGAGGGGGGCAGGCTGGAAGTGGCGGCGCCGCGGGTGGAGAACATCGCCCTGCTGATCGCGCTCGGCGTCGCGTCCTTCACGATGGCCGAGTGGACCTTCCCGGCCCAGTCGAGCCTCGACTTCGGGATGTTCGGCGGCGACACCACCTGGTACCACATGCCCTTCGCGGCGGCGATCGCCCAGACCCACTCGACGATCCACCTCCACTTCACCGACCCGCTGCGCCTCGCCGCCTGGTTCTACCCGCAGAGCAGCGAGCTCGTCCACGGGGCGGCGATCGTCATCTTCAAGAGCGACTGGCTCTCGCCGCTCATCAATCTCTTCTGGCTGGCGATCGCGCTGCTGGCGGCGTTCTGCATCGGTCGCCCCTACAAGGTCGGGCCGGCGACGCTGGTCGCGGCGGCGATCGTCCTCGACTCCGGGGTGATGATCGAAACCCAGCCGGGGGAGGGGCGCAACGACATCATGGGGCTGGCCTTCCTGCTCGCCTTCGCCGCCTTCCTGATTAACGGCCACCAGCGGCGGGCGCCGAGCGCCGGGGCGGTGCAGGACGCGCCCGAGCGTGGTGCGGCGCTACTCGACAAAGGGCCGCTGATCCTGGCCGGGATCGCCGCCGGCCTTGCCGCCTCGGTCAAGACGACCTTCCTCGTGCCGGTGGTGGCGATCACGCTCGGTGTCGTCCTCTTCAGCGGCCGCGGCCGGCGTTGGACGACCGCCTGGGTGATGGGGTTGCCGATGCTCGTGGTCGGCGGCTACTGGTATCTGCGGGCGGCGATCAAGACTGGCGGCAACCCGATCCCGATCACCAAGTTCGGGCCGCTCGGACTACCGACGCCGGACCAGATGCCGCTCGACCCGCGGCCGCGCTTCGCTGTCGCCCACTACATCCTCGAACCGACCATCTACCGGCGCTGGTTCTTCCCCGAGTTGGAGAACGCCTTCGGGCCACTCTGGCCGCTGATCCTGATCATCGCCGTCAGTGCTGCCGTCTACATCGCCTGGCGCTCGCGCAACAAGATCCTGCGGGTGATGGCGGTTGCGGCGCTGCTGACTGCGGTCGTCTACGTCTTCACGCCGCTGACGGCGGCGGGGCAGGAGGGATCGCCAACCGGCTTCTTCACCAACACGCGCTACCTGGTGCCGGGGTTGGTGTTGGCGATGGTGATGCTGCCGCTGGCGCGGCCGCTGCGGGCGCCCGACCGTCGCGCCTGGCTGACGCTGCTCTTCTTGACCGGGGTCTACGCGATCACGGTGCTGACGACGCCGCGCTGGTTCACCACCTACATCCTCGGCACGATCTTCCTCACCCTGGCGCTGGTTTGGGCGCCGGCGGGGGTCTCGCTGGCGCGGAGCCGGTTTGGGGCGAGCCGCGCCGTTGTGGTGGGCGGGGCCGTCGCGGTGCTGCTGCTAGCGGTGGTGCTCGGCCGCGCCCAGCAGGTCCAGTACGCCGACCAGCACTACACGGACCCGTTGCCCTTCCTCGGCGAAGGCGGCCCGCGCGAGGCTTACACCTTTGCCCAGAAGCAGGAACACAAGCGGATCGGAATCATCGGCTCGAGCGAGATCATCTTCGGCCAGTACGGCTTCTATGGCCACAACGCCACCAACGAAGTCGAATTCATCGGCGTGCGGGGGCCGCACGGTTCGAACCGCCTGCCGACCAGTTGCGAGACGCTGCGGCGGCTGATCAACGAAGGTCACTACGACTACGTGATCATGAGCCAGTTCACTGAGGACACCGGCCCCTACAACACTGGCGTCGAAAACCCGTACCAGTTCCCGATCTATGCCTGGGTGAAGAACGACCCGGCGATGAAGACGATCATCGAAGAGCCGGAAATCGTCCCCGAGCCGGATTACGTGTTCAAGGTGACCGGCAAGCTCGACCCCTCCGCCTGCAAGCCGGAAAAACGCCCGGAAGGATTCCCGGTCGAAGGTTAGCTCTGTCGAGTTTGTCGCCTATAGGTCGACAAACTCGACAGAGCTAGGCGTGGCCGGCGGCGAGCGCGTGCTCGCGGATCAGGTTGGCGGAGCGCTCGGGCTCCTCCCACCAGAACATGTGGCCGATGCCCTCGAAGGGCTCGAAGCGGGCTGCCGGCATCAGCGAGGCGATCAACTCCCCGTTGGGGAAAGGGAGGACGCCGTCGTCGGTACCGTGGACGATCAGCGTGGGGGCTGAGATCCCGTCGAGGCGGCCGCTGGTGTCGTGGCCGAAGATCGCCTGGACCTGCAGTTCGATCGTCTGTTTCGCCGCCGGCACACTCGTTGCCATCTCGTGGAAGGCGGCGAAGTGGCTCTCGTCGGCGCGGAAGGCGGGGGAGAGGTTGACTTCGTAGCCGGCCCGGATCGCCTGCTCTCGGTCGCCCGAGGTCAGGCCACCGAGCAGCTTCTGCGCGTTCTCCTCCGGCATCAGCCCCGAGCCGGGGCCGCCGCAGTAGGTGCAGCCGAGCGTCAGCGAGCGCAGCCGCTCCGGGTGGGCGAGCGCAAGCTCCTGGGCGATCATCCCGCCCATCGAGATTCCGACCACGTGTGCGCTCTCGATCTCCAGCGCCTCCAGCAGCCCCGCCGTATCGGCGGCCATCTCGGCAATCGTGAACGGCCCGTCGATCGGCGCCGAGAGCCCGATCCCCCGGTTGTCGAAGGCGACGACGTCGAAGCTCTCCTCCAGCGGTTCCCGGAACGGCTCGCCCCACGCCACATGGGTCCCGCTCATCCCCTGGATCAGCAGCAGCGGCTCCCCGCTCCCACTCCGCTCGTAATGAAGCTCGACCTCTCCAACCCCAATGCTCGGCATCCACGGATCCTAAGCGAGCCGCCCATATACCGCCTAACCTTGCTCCCCGAGCCCCCGTAGCTCAGCCCGGATAGAGCATCGGACTTCTAATCCGACGGTCGCTGGTTCGAATCCAGCCGGGGGCGTCCAGGGCGCGCCGACAGGTCTGCGATGATTTCTGGCGATGGAGCAGCCCGCGCACATCAAGGTCAGCGGCGCTCTCGAGGGTGAGTTCATCATCACCGAGGAGCGCAGCGCCAATGAGTTTGTGATCACCCGCGATACCTCTTGGAAGGCGATGCTCGGTAAGGACGAGCGCGAGGCCACTGAGGAGGAGATTGCAGCCCTAGAGGCAGAGCACGGGCCGTTCCAGCCGGCAGACGGCGAGGGGTAGGTCTTGTCTATCCGGCGGGGTCATGCCCGCGTTCTCTTCAATGAGGCCGCCTTCGCTGAGGACACGATGCGAAGCGGCCGCGCCGGAGCCGAGGCCCTGCGCGCAGTTCGCAACCAGTTCGAACAAAACGCCGTCGAGATCAAGACTCTGCGCCGCTGCGACGCAGAAGGACGCGATGGCACCAAGCTCCCGGCCTGCTTCAAGGTTTACCTGCCAGCTCTAAATGGCAAGTTCGGCATGGTCTTCCGCTTCGTCCGCGACGGCGAAGGCCTCGCGCTTCGCTACCTCGCATTCGGCGTTCGGCATCACCCCCGCGACTCCAACGCGCATACCGTCTACGAGATCGCGCACCGGCGCCTCGAGACCGGTGGCGATCTGCGTCAGCGTGTGGAAGGGCTGCGTGAGGAGTGGCGGTAACTCTTGCGAGGAGGGTCGCATAGGTTTTGCGATCGTGAGCGTCTATGGGCGGATCAGCCGCTGGATCGACACGCCTGGCTGACGCGTATCGGGCGCTCGTTCCAGGCGCGGTCCATTTGGCGCATCAGCGCCGGGTAGACGATCCAGTACCGGAACGGTTTGATCAGGACCATGTAGGCGCTGCCGAAGGCGCCGCGGGGCTTGACGTAGACGGCCATCCGGCCCTCGTAGCGACCGTCGTCGCGCTCGACCCAGGACAGGTGCCCGACGGCGTGGACGGTCTTGTTCGAAATCTCGGCGGCGGCCTCGCGGTCGAGGCGGTAGAGGGGGACGAAGGGGAGTGCACCGAAGTCGAAGTCCCCGGCGGTCCCGCGCAGGTCGGGCGGGAGGCGATCGCGCAGGGAGGACTCATCGCTGCCGGGGATCGGCAGCGCGTCGGTTGCCCCATCGTCGACCGGGGACGAGATCTCGCCG
>DASSNA010000045.1:0-18633 GCA_035688445.1 Solirubrobacterales bacterium
ATCATCGGGGGAGGGGAGAGTGCCCTCAGCGCCCACGTCTTCCTCCGCGACCTGAAGCCGCAGGCGCGGCTGACGATCTACACCCCGACCCTGCCGCTGAGCCGGGGCGAGAGCTTCCTCGAGAACCGCGTCTTCGCCGACCCCGACAACGTCGCCTGGGAACACCTCGACATCGAAACCCGGCGGGACTTCGTCAAGCACTGCGACCGCGGCGTCTTCGACCAGACCGTGCTCGAGCGGATCGCCGACGACGACCATCTCTCGTTCGTCGCCGGCCGCGCGGTCCACGTCTCCCCCGCCGACGATGGCGAAGCCGCCCTGCTCGAATTCGAGAGCCCTTCGGAGGGGATGTCGTCCCAGCGCTACGACTTCGTCATCAACTGCACCGGCTTCGACCTGCTGCGCCAGCTTCGAGGCCTCTTCCCCGACGCCGTCCGCGACGTGGTCGAAGAACAGTGCGGCCCACTCTGGGATCGCCCGCCAAAAACCGAGGTCCCAATCGGCCGGGCACTGGAGCTGAAAGACGTGCACCCACGCCTGCACATTCCCGGCCTCGGTGGATTGAGCCAGGGCCCCGGCTTCGCCAACCTTGGCAGCCTCGGCCTCCTCGCCAACCGCGTCTTGACCCCGCTTCTGAGTGAACTCGGTGCCCCTTTTGCAGGGGTTTCTGAAACCATAAAAGACCAGTCTTTATTACTCGACTAGGGAGGAAACAAGGGATGTCGACGTCGTCGCAATACAAGAGGTGGCTGCTGCTTGCACTCGCAGTAGCAGTTGGGGCAGTAATCGTCGGGTGCGGCTCGTCCTCTTCGTCATCGTCTTCGGGCGGCGGCAATCTCACCGGAGACGGGCCTCCCAATATCGACCTTGCCGGCACGCGCCAGGCGAAAGGGACGATCGACAGCAGCAATGTCTCGAAATTGAAAATCGCTTGGACGCTGCCGATCGAAGGACAGGGGGTGTACGGGAGCTACGCCTCGACGCCGGTGATCGTCAACGGCATCGTCTACTCCCAGGACCTCGAATCAAACGTGCAGGCGATCGACCTTGAAAGCGGCAGCGTGATCTGGTCGACCCCAATGAAATCGGCCAGCCACGGCCCCAACGGCCTCGCCGTTGCCGAAGGCCGCGTCTACGGGACCACCAACAACGGTGCCTTCGCGCTCGACCAAGAAAGCGGCGAAGAGCTCTGGAAAGCGCCGCTCAATGGCGCCGTCGACGTCGCGCCGGTCGCCAAAGACGGCCTGGTCTATGTCGCGACCGTGCCGGAGACGCCGGAAGCGATCTACGAAGCCGGCTCGGTCGGGACGCTGTACGCGCTGAACGCGAAAACCGGCAAGAAGGAATGGGAATTTGCGACCGTGCCGAAGGACCTCTGGGGTGAACCCGGTGTCAACTCCGGTGGCGGTCTCTGGTACCCGCCCTCGTTCGACAGCAAAGGCGACCTCTACGGCGGCACCGGCAACCCGGCGCCGTTGCCCGGGACGCCTGAAAAACCGTTTGGCTCGAGCCGGCCAGGCGACAACCGCTACGCCGACTCGATGATTAAACTCGATCCGAAAACCGGCAAGCTGATCTGGTTCTACCAGCAGACCCCGCACAACATCTACGACTGGGACTTCCAGGATTCGCCGCTGCTGGTCAAGCTCGGCGGCAAGGAAGTCGCGATCGGCGCGGGCAAGTCCGGAGTGGTCGTCGCCATCGACACGAAGACGGGCAAGCCGATCTGGAAGACGCCAGTCGGGATCCACAACGGCCACGACAAGGACCCCCTCTACGCGATGCGGGGCGAATACAAGAAGATCAAAACTGGCGAAGTCTTCCCCGGCCAGCTGGGCGGAGTGATTGCGCCGATGGCGACCGACGGCAAGCGGGTCTACGTGCCGGTGGTCAACCACTCCCTGAGCCTGCTCTCCGGCTCGGAAATCACCGAAGGCGGGGGCGGCAACGGCGAAGTCGTCGCACTCAACATCAAGACCGGTAAGCAGGAATGGAACCGGGAACTGGAAACGGCGGCCTACGGCGGGCTCGTGGTGATGAACGACCTCGTTTTCGCCACCGATTCGTCGGGGAACATCCACGCCCTGAAAACCGAAACCGGCGGCGAAGTCTGGACGGAAGCCCTGCCGGCTGGGACTAACGCCGGCGTCATGGTCAGCGGCGACATGCTGGTCGCCGGCGCGGGCCTGCCCGCGGCCGAAGGCCAGACGCCCCAGATCGTCGCCTACAAAATCGGCGGGTAGTCACCCGCTCACGCTTCCTTCCATCGGCCCGAGCAGGTATAGCTCGGGCCGATGGCGACGAAGCGCAGCGCTGGGATCCTGCTCTACCGCCGCGAGAGCGGCGAGACCAGGTTCCTGCTCATCCACCCCGGTGGCCCCTTCTGGACAAATAAAGACGCCGGCGCTTGGTCGATTCCCAAGGGCGGGATCGAGGACGGGGAGGAGCCGCGCGCCTGCGCGATCCGCGAGCTCGAAGAGGAGCTGGGGGCGGCGCCGACGCTCGATCCGGAGGCGCTGATCGAGCTCGGCTCGATTCGCCAGCGGGGTGGCAAAGTGGTCGAGGCGTGGGCGGCGGAAGCCGAGTTCGATCCGGCGCAGCTGGCGAGTAACACCTTCACGATGGAGTGGCCGCCGCGCAGCGGCACCCAGCAGGAGTTCCCAGAGGTTGACCGGGCCGAATGGTTCGACCTGGAGAGAGCACGGGAGAAGATCCTCCCCGCGCAGGCCGAGTTCTTTGACCGCCTGCTGGGGCGGATCGGTTCGGCAGAGACCTAAACCGAACTTATACTCATCGCTGGGATGGAGGAAAACGGCTCCAGTCCGCGGGTTGAGGAAATCGCTGCGCAGGCAGCGCGGAACGGCAACGTGCCGTTCTCTGCCCGCCTGCTCGGCGCCGGGTTCAAAGGGGCTCGGACGGTAGGCCGGGCGACCGGCCTCGATCGGACGGTGGAAATCGCAGCCGAGGAGGCGATCGTCGCCGCGCTCGAAAGCGAGGCCGTGGAACGGGCGATGGCCCGGGTCCTGCGCGGCCCTGTCGTCGGGGAGGCGGTCAACGAGGCGCTCGAAAGCGAGACGGTGAAGCGGGCGCTGCTCGAAGCGATGGACAGCGAGCTCGTCGACGAGGTCTGGCGCCGGCTACTGGCCAGCGACGAGGCCCAGCAGCTGGTCGAACGGATCGCCGGAGCTCCCGAGATCCGGGCTGCGATCAGCGCCCAGAGCCGGGGCATGGTCGCCGACCTCGGCCGCACGATCGGCAACCTGGCGCGGCGACTCGATGGCAGCTTTGAGCGGATCGCCCGCAAGCTGTTCTTCCGGCGGCCGCGGGTGGAGTCGACCAACCACGCCGGCGCGGTCAGCCGCGGGCTCGCGATCGCGATCGACGGCGTCTTCGTCAACCTCGCCTTCACTGCGTTCATCGCCCTGGTGACGCTGCTTGGCAACGCCTTCGGCGGCAGCGGCGAAGGCGGCTCGATCGCCGCGATCGCGATTGGCTCAACCGCCTGGCTCGCCTTTGGGGCGATCTACCTGCTCGGTTTTTGGTCGCTGGCGGGGCAGACCCCGGGTATGCGCTTCGTCGGGATCAAACTCGCCGGCGGCCGAATCTCGCCCAGGCGCGGGATCAAGCGCCTGTTAGGCCTCGGCCTTTCAGCCATCGCTTTCGGCCTCGGATTCCTCGGCATCGTCTTCGGGGCGGAAAGGCGCGGCTGGGCCGATCGGCTTGCCGCGACCGACGTCATCTACGACGAACGCCCACCCGAGCCGGCGCCCTGGTCCGGCTTCGCTAGACCGGAGCCCCGGAGCGATTCGGCAGTACCCGCTGAGCCAGCAGCGTGAGCGAGCCGGAGACGATCAGCAGTGAGACGTTGATGACGAGGACGACAAGGGCGCCGAGGGCGTGGTCGATCCCGCCGGCGCCGAGGGCGACGCCGAGGTAGGCCGAGGCGGGGATCGTCGTCACAGAAATCGCCACCCCGACCGCGGCGCTGGCGCGAGTCTCGAAAGAGAGCATCCCGGCCACCCCAGCGGCGAGGGCGACCAGCACCGTCGAGTAGTCGGTGTGGGCGAGCGTGCTGAGGCTGCTCTGCTCGACGTGGAAGCCGTCGGGGAGGAAGCCCGTCCATTTCAGCAGCGCGCTTAGGACCAGTGCGGTGAGGACGACCAGGCCGAGGCCGAGACTGAGGGTGGCGAAAGCGCGGCGAGCGAGAAGGTAGTTGCCGCCGACGAGGCCAACCGAGGTGGCGCAGATCGGCAGCAGGTCGGGGCTGACCGCCATCGCGCCGACGATCAGGATCGAGCTGCTGGTGAGGACGCCGAGGGCGGCGATCACGGCGGCGACGTTTATCAGGGCCAGATAGCGGGCCAGCGGCCGCGCATTCGCCCGCGCCTGACCCACGATTTCGACCCAGGCGAAGCCGCCGGCGGGGCCGCCGTGGTGGTGGCGGCGCTGCGGGGCGACCACCTCGACCTTGGTGAGGACGTAGTCGTCGACGCCGATCCCGATCTCGGCGATCGCCTCGACCAACCGGTCGGCGGCGGCGGGTTCGACGTCGGCGACGAAGACGGAGGTGCCGGCGACGGACTCATCGGCCTGCTGGACGATCCGCCGCACTCCCTCTAGCTCGCGCAGAAGGCTTCCGAAGTCATCGGCCTGATGCCCGGCGACGGAAGAGCGGAGCCTCAGCATCCGCGCATCAGGAGACGAGCTTCAAGACCTTGAAGGCGCGGTCGCCTTTGGGCGTCTCGACGGTCACGGTCGAGCCGACCTTGGCGTCCATCAGCGCCCGCCCGATCGGCGACTCGGCCGAGAGGCGACCTTCGGCGAGGTTGGCCTCGGTCGAGCCGACCAGGGTCCAGACGACGGTCTCGCCTTTGGACTCGTCGAGCACCTCGGCGCTGCGGCCGAAGCTGAAGACGCTGCTGTCGATCTCGGAGACCTCGACCACGACCGCGTTGCGCAGCCGTTCCTGCAGCCGCTTGATCCGCGTCTCCATATGGGCCTGGTCCTCTTTGGCGACGTGATACTCGGCGTTCTCCTTCAGGTCGCCCTCCTCGCGCGCGACCTTGATCCGCGCCGCCATCGCTTTCCGTGCCGGCCCTTCCAGCTCGGCCAGCTCGGCTTTCAGCTCTTCGATTCCGGCCTGGGTGATCGGCTCACCGGTCTGCTCCTGCGGGCTCATGCACGGGAGCGTGGCAGAAATCAGTCGCCGGCGTTCCCCGCGGTGAAGGCCGACGCGAAGGAGTGGACTTTCGCCCCGGCAGCGGCACCAAGCGGTTCGAGACCGAAGAGTTCCTCGCTCGAGCGCAGCAGCGAGTAGGGGTTGTAGTGGGCGGCGTCGGTCGAGCCTGGGGCCGCCAGAGAGGAGACCAGCAGGGCGCCGGTTTTGAGCGGATTGGTCGAGGGTGCGGCGGCGGGTTCGGCCGGCGGCGCTGGGTCGGCGGCGCTGAAGCTGACGATCAAGAGGCCGTCGCGCTTATAGGCGGGGGAGGCGAGGATTTCCGGCACGACTTTGGCCAGGTAGGCGTCGGCCGCGGCGGCGCCGTCAGGAGTGCCTTCCGGGCACTGGCCGTAGAAGCCGGCGTTGCAGAGGTTGGGGGAGATGTAGGAGAAGTTGGCGGTTGAGTCGACCGTCTTCAGGTCCTTTGCCAGTTCGGCGCCGGGGACGTCGTTGGTCGCGCAGTCGCCAAGGTCGAGCTGCGAGTGGAAGTAGACGAACGGGTTGAGGCGCGGCGAGTAGCCGCCGGGGACGGGCGCTTCGACCGCGCCGGGTGCGGGGTAGACGCAGTTGGCGGGTTTGCCGGTTTCGTCGCTCATCCCTTCCAGGTAGGCGTGCCAGCTAAAGCGGGCGGCGCCGAGCTGGTCGGCGAGGGTCAGCGTTTCCACCGGGTAGAGGCACTTTTCGTAAGCGGGGCAGTCGGCCTGGGTGGCGGCCGTCGGCTTTTCGCCGCTGATCGTGGCGACCCCGTTGGCGACGCCAGCTTCGCTCAGCAGCGAGTAGTTGGTCAGCAGGACCCCCTGCGGGCGCAGGGTGCCGCTCAGGTAGGGCATCTGCGAGGCGGTGCCGAAGGCGGCTTCGTAGCCGGGGCTCGCCAGCGAGACCAGGAAGACGTGCTTGATCGGGCCGGCTTCGGGCAGTTCCGGTTCGGCGGGGGGTGCAGGTTCTTCGGGTTCCGGGGTGGGCGCCGCTTCGGGGGCAGGCGAGGGGGAGGGAAGCGGCCCGGAGGGAGCCGCTTCCCCGCCCGACGCCGGTTGGGGGGAGGAAGAGGGAGAAGGAGTGGGAGTTGCTTCGGGGCTGGGCGCCGCGGCGACCGCCGTCGGTTCTTCTTCCAGCAGCGCCTGCGCCGCGGCAGCCGCCAGCGAGCCGGTGCCGCCGCCGCTGGCGCCGACGGCGACGATGCCGGAGGTGGCGACGAGGGAGGAGGCGACCAGCAGCGCGAACCGTTTGCCGGTCAAGGTCGCGGCGGCAGCTACCGCCTTCCCGAGGAGGCCGGCGAAGAGCGTCATGCCGCCTCCAGCTTCGGCGCCAGCGAGGTTCCGCACTGGGGGCAGAAGCGGTCGGCGGGGCCGTAGGGGGAGCCGCAGTTGGCGCAGAGCCCGGCCGCGTTGGAGCGCTCGAGCTCGAGCAGCCGCTCGACCGCCAAGAGCTCGGCGTCGACTCGCTGCAGCTCGGCCGCTTTGCGGGTCAGCACGTCGAGGCGGACGTGGTCGCGGATCGCCATCTCATAGAAGGCGCCACCGAGGTCGGCCTGCATCACCGTGAACTTCTCCAGTAGCCGGTCGCGCTGCGCCCGCAGGTCCTCGCTCATGGTTCCGGCCCCGAGGGAGCGCTGCCGCCGCCGCTGCCGCCGACGACGATCACGTCGGGCAGACCCTGCTGGGCTTTGACGTAGTTTTCGCCCGTCTGTTCGGGGGCTTCTTCGACGGCTTTGGTGTCTTCTTCTTCCTTCTGCTTGGAGGCGTGGAAGTCGGTGACCGAGTGGACCGTCCCGTTCTTGGTCTTGGCGATCACTTTGCCTTCGCCCTTGGCCGAGGATTTGCCGGCTTTCCCTTTTTTGTTCGCTTTCGAGTTGGCCGTGGCGGTCGTGGCCGGACCGGTGCTCGTCGCCGCGGTTGCCTGTCGTTCGCGCAGGGCCTGCAGTAGGGCTTCGTTGTCGTTGCCGCTGGAGTTGCCGCGGCCGACCATCACGCCGAGCGCGACCGCGAGCGGCAGCAGAGCAAAGAAGCCGACCGCAGCGGCGCGGCTGGTCGGGCTCGCTTTCGACGGTGGCGCGCTCAGCGGCCGCCGTGCCTTTTTACTCATCGCCGCGAAGTAGCGCGAGGAAGGGTTGGCGCCGTTGCCGCGCCGCGCCGCGCAGTTGACGCAGTAGCGCTGCTGCGGGTCCATCGGCGCCCCGCACTCCTCGCAGGGCTCAAACGTCTGCGGCCTGCGGATCTGCTCCAGCTCCGTCATCGCTTCTCCTTTTGGTGCTTGCCGTGGTGCTTCTTCTCTTGCTGGCGCTTGGCGCGCGCTTTGAGGATCTGCTCGGATTCGGCCTGATGGGCGGCGGCCTTTTCCTGGGTCGTCTCGCAGCCGGCGAGGCTGCCGGCGGCGAGGGCGCCGCAGAGGGCGAGGACCACGAGCTGCGCCTGTCGCCTAGCCAAACGCACCGCTCACGTACTCCTGGGTCCGTTGCTCGCGTGGCGAGCCGAAGAGGGCGGTGGCGCTGTTGTACTCGACCAAGTCGCCCAGGTACATGAAGGCGACGTGGTCGGCGATCCGGTAGGCCTGCTGCAGGTTGTGGGTGACGATGACGACGGCGACGTCGTCGCGCAGCTTCACGATCAGGTCCTCGATCACCTGCGTCGATTTCGGGTCGAGCGCCGAGCAGGGCTCGTCGAGCAGCAGCACCTCGGGCTCGGCCGCCAGCGCCCTGGCGATGCAGAGCCGCTGCTGTTGGCCGCCGGAGAGCTTCAGCGCCGGGTGGTCGAGGTTGTCCTTGACCTCCTCGAAGAGGCCGGCGCGATCGAGGGCGCTGTGGACCGCCGGCTCCAGGGTCTTCTTGCGCGCCCGCCGCGAGCCCTGCTCGCGCAGCACGTAGGCGATGTTGTCGAAGACGCTCATCGGGAACGGATTCGGCTGTTGGAAGACCATCGTCACCCGGCGCCGCAGCAGGGTCGGCTCGATCTGGGTGATGTCGAGGTCGTCGAGCAGGATGCGACCGCTGAGGCGGGCGCTCGAGGTCAGCTCGGTGAGCCGGTTGAGCGAGCGCAGGAGCGTCGTCTTGCCGCAGCCCGAGGGGCCGATCAGGCCCAGCACCTCGCCCTGGCGCACCGGCAGCGAGACTTCTTTCACCGCCGCCTTGGCGCCGTAGTGGACCGAGACTTTGTCGATCTCCATCCGCCGGATCGAGAACTGCGGCGCCCCGATCGAGCGTCTGGCCGCGGTGAAGCCGCCCTGCTGCGGGCCGTGGCCGTTGCTCGGCTGCAGCGGCACGGTGGTCTCCGTCGCCGCCGCAGGGTCCTCCAGCTTCAGCCGCCGGATCGGCGGAGGAGAGGTCAGTGGCTCCACGTTCCTACCTTTCGGGCGCGGCGGTGGACGACGTCGACGGCCGCGTTCAGGGCCAGGACCATCAGCAGCAGGACGAAAGCCGCCGCGTAGGCTTTCTGCGGCTGGTTGAGGTTCCCGGTCGGGGAGGCCTCGTAGACGAAGTTGGTGAGGGTGGTGCCGGCACCGCGCAGGAAGTTGAGCGGGAACGGCGCGCCTTCGACCGGGGCGAAGTTCTGGGTGGCGCCGAGGAGGACGACGATGATCGCGGTGTCGCCGATGATCCGGCCGAGGCCGAGCATCGCCCCGGTCGCCACCTGCGGGCGGCAGGTCGGCAGCAGGATCCGCCGCGTCGTCGCCGCCTTGGTCTTGCCGACCGCGTAAGAGGCCTCGCGCACGTGGCGGGGGATCGAGTTCAGCCCCTCGCGGACGCTGGCGACGATCAGCGGCAGCGCTACCAGCGAGAGCATCACCCCGGCGGCGAAGAAGGAGCGGCCGAAGACGATGCCTTGCGTGGTGCGGCTGAGGAAGCCGAGCGCGGTGCTGGAGAAGATCACCGTGCCGAAGAGGGCGAGGACGATCGAAGGGATGCCGGCGATCGCCTCGATCGTCGACTCGGTCACCCGCGCCAGCGTTGCCGGGCGGCCGTACTCGACCAGCCAGACGGCGATCGCGACACCGGCCGGTAGCGCCAGCGAGATCCCCAGCACAGCGACGATCATGGTGCCGATCAGGGCATCGGAGAAGCCGCCGGTTTCGGTCTCGCTGAAGCCTGCCGAGGCGGGGGTCCAGAGCATCTCCGGGCGCAGGAACTTGACCCCCTGGACCAGCAGGTAGACGACGATCGTGACCGCGATCGCGCAGAAGAGCAGACCGAGGAACCAGCAGATCGCGAGCCCGATGCGGTCGGCGAGGGCCCAGGTCCCGGTCCCCTCGACCGCACCGGTGTTCTTCCCCGGGCGCAGCGGGTTGCGCTGCGGGGCGGGTGGCGTCGGCGGGACCGTGACCGGCGGCTGGCCCTGCGGCGGGGTCTGGATCGAGGACTCCATCAGGCCGCCCCGTACTTGCGCATCGCCCGCCGGGCGACGTAGCCCGTGAGGCTGAACACCGCGGCGGAGAAGAGGAGGACGGCGGCGATCGCGAACAGGGTCGCGTTGGCCGGCGGTGAGCTCAGCTGGTCGATGTTCTTGACGATCGTCGGCGCCAGCGGGCGCGAGGGCTCGTAGATGAAGATCAGCCCGTCGGCCGGGTTCGGCGCGAAGCCGACCGAGCCGGAGATCATCGCCAGCATCACCGCCTCGCCGATCGCGCGGGCGACGGCGAGGACGGTGCCGGCGATGATCGCCGGGCGGGCGCTGCGGACGCCGATCTTCCAGGTCGTGCGCCAGCGGTTGACGCCGAGGGCGAGCGAGCCCTCCAGCCAACCCGGTTTCACCGCCCGCAGGCCGTCGCTGAAGATCGAGACCATCAGCGGCGCGATCATCACCGTCAGCACCAGGGTCGCCGCCATCAGGCTGTAGCCGGTGAGGGAGATGACCCCGGCGACCGAGGCCTTCTGCGGCTCGGTGACGAGGTGGTTGCCGATGAAGGGGACGAGGACGAGGACGCCGAGCAGGCCGTAGATCACCGAGGGCACGCTGGCCAGGAAACGCACCACCGGCTGCAGGATGTTGCTCATCCACTCGGGGGCGAACTCGACCAGGAAGACGGCGACGAAGAGCGCCGAGAAGAGGGCGATCAGGACCGCCCCGCCGGTAATCAGCAGGGTGCTCCAGATCAACGGCCAGGCGTGGAAGGTGTAGACGTATTCGGTCCCCGCCTGGCCGGAGAGGAAGATCGCGTTGAGCTGGTCGTCGACGTTGCCGCCGGGGCCGAACCAGGCGAGGCCGTTGTGGGAGAAGGAGGGCCAGGCGTGGACGAAGACGATGGCGATCATCGCCAGCAGCAGCGCCACTACCCCGCAGACCAGCGCGCCGAGCATCCGCTCGACGCGCTGGTCGGACCACTTCGGCCCGTACTGGGGGGTCAGGTCCTCCAACGGCCTACTTCTTGTTGAAGGCGGGCACCCCGCCGGCCTTGAGGATGGTTTCGCCGGCGAGCTTGCTGCGCCGCGCCCAGTCAATGAACTTGACCAGAGCTTTCGGGCTGGAGCTGCCGTTCCCCGGCAGGACGAGGAAGATGTAGCGCGAGAGCGGGTACTTCAGCGGCTCGACGCTGATCTTCTTCGGGACGCAGGGGACGCCGTTGACCTTCAACGTCTTCAGCCCTTTTTTCTGCCAAGCGAGACCGGCATAGCCGATCGCGTTCGGGTCCTGCTTGACCGCGTTGACGACGAGGCCGTCGGCGGTGAGGGCGTTGACGTTGGAAGCCGGCGGTTCGTTGTTCAGCACCGCCTGGAGGAAGAAGTTGTAGGTCCCTCCGTTGGTGTCGCGGCCGACCGGGTCGATCGTGGTGTCGAGGCCCGAACCGGGCACCCCGCTCCAGTTAGTCACCAGCCCGCGATAGATGTCGTGGGTCTGCTGGATCGAGATGTTGGTGAGGCTGTTCTTCGGGTTGACGTCCATGCACAACCCGTCGAGGTAGAACTTGATGTAGGTAGTGCCGGCGTCGCTGGGGAGGGGGGTGCGGGCCTGGCCCGCGAACTGGCTGGTCCCGTTCTGTACGTCTTTGACGCCGGCGTTACCGCCGTTGGCGACGTAGGTGAAGTGGACCTTGTGGTTGACCTTCTTCGTGTAGGTGGCGAAGAGGGCTTGCAGCACGGGCTGCGCTGCTACCGATCCCGACCCGATCAGGGTCACGGCACCGGCCGACGCCGGCGCGGCGAGCCCCAAAAGGGAAATCGCGGCAATGGCGAGGGTCTTGCTTCTCATGCGGTGTGGGTCCTTTCCTGCCGGGTTGAGGGAGATAAAACGACTTTGTTGACCAACTTGATGGCGAAACAGTAGCAGCTTCTGTACTTTATTGACTCACTTAGTAAAGAAAGGCCGTCCGAGGGCGCCCAACCCCCGCAAGGGAAGGGCCATGCGGAGGCCGTGAAATGGAGGACCAATTGCTGAAGAGAAGACTGTCCACGCCTCGAGCCGCGACCGCGGTCGTGCTCTCGGCCGCGGTAGCCGTCTCGGTGGCGGTGGTGCCCTCGGTCGCCCAGTCGTTCCTGACGAGCCAGAAGGCGGCCAAGGTCTACGTCACCAATAAGAAGGCGTCGTCGCTGTTCCTGAAGAAAAAAGCGGCGGCGAATCTCTACGTGGCGAAGGCGACTGCGCCGAAGCCGCCGGTGGTCGGGATCGCCGCCGGCACGGCGCCGTTCTCGGCCGCGGCGACCAGCGCCGGGTACATCCCGACCGCGTTCACCTCGTTCGCGACCAAGAGCGAAGTCAGCTCCGTCGTCGTCACCTTCTCGGGGAACGCGGCCTGCACCTCGGAAAAAGCCAGCTCGGCTGACGCCTGCCCGATCCAGATCCTGGTCGACGGCCAGTCGACCGGCAAAGTGAACTTCGCCCCGGCGACGCTCGCTTCGCAGACGCCGGCGCTGATCGCCCAGACGGTGATGCAGACGACCGTGCTCGGCAAAGGCGGCCATACCGTGGCGGTCCAGTACGCGGGCGCCAAAGGAGTGACGTTCGCGCTGAAAGGCTGGAACCTCGCCGTTCAGGCGTACCCGCAGCCCGACGAACCGCTGCAGACCGAAGAAGCCAGCAAAGGCAAAGGCAAGTAGCGCTCCGCCCCCGCCCCCGAGCTCAGCGCTGGGGGCGGGGGAGGGAGTCGCCGAGGATCAACCTGGCGCGGTAGAAGAGCGCCTCGTCGGCCCCCCGCAGCTCCGACTCGCGATTGTCGATCTGGGTGGTCCGGTTCTGCCCGATCCCGGCCGGACTCTCGTCCCGCACTAGCCCGGTCAGCCGCCCCCGCGAGCGGAACGTCGTAGTGGCTACGCGTTTGGACACTTCGTCTCCTTTCTCTCTTTGTTTACCAACTAACTCAAGAATAGCAAACGGGAACGTGTTCCGTGGTTCCTTTGTCCGGCTATGCACGACAAAGGAACCACGCAATGGGAAAGCGGTGAGGCACGGGGGCGATGTATACTCATACATCGTGAATCGCACGCAGATCTATCTCGACGACGAGCAGACCACCCGTCTCGATGAACGTGCTGCGGCGGAGGGAACCTCACGCTCGGTGTTGATCCGGCGGGCGGTCGACATTTACCTCTCCCGGGAAGAGCAGGACGCTGCCGTGTGGAAGGAGCAGTGGCAGAAGGCCATCGAAGGCACTGCCGGAGTCGCTCCTTATCTGGACGAGGGAGGCGGATACGTGGAGGACATCCGCCGTCAGGACGCTGAGCGGTTGGGCCGGTTAGACGCTTGAGCATCGTGCTCGACACCGGCGTGCTGATCGACCACTTGCGTGCTTCGGCTGCAGCAAGCGAATACCTGGCCTGCTTAGAAGGGCGGCCGGCGTGCTCGGAGATCAGCCGTATCGAGGTACTCCAGGGGCTGCGCTCCGCCGAGAAGCGGACGGCTATGCGGCTGTTCGCGCTAATCGAGTGGGTGCCGGTGACGGAGGCGATCGCGCAGCGCGCGGGTGAGCTCGGGCGTAAATGGCGCCGCAGTCATCCTGGGATCGGCGTCGCCGACCTGGCAATCGCCGCTACGGCCGAGCATCTTGAAGCCACCCTTGCCACGCGGAACCTCAAGCACTTCCCGATGTTCAAGGGACTGCGCGCGCCCTACTGAGGGGCCGCGCTTGAGGCGCGATGGCGAAGTGGGGCGGGGCGCCACCCGGCAAGAAGGCACCCCACCCCGTCGCCCCTTCAGACGGCTGCAGATACCTCTGCGTCGCCGCCGTCGCGGGTCCCATGGGGAGTCGAGGCCCCGTTGGGGTTTGACGGCGACGAACCGTTGAAGCTTTTTGCCTGGATTGGGCGCAGATAGGCGATCTGGCCCTCGCGCAGCTCCAGTCGCTGCAGTTCGGCCCGGGTCAGCTGCGCCCAGACCTCGGTCCCGTCGGCGAGGGTGAGCTCGACCCGGATCTCGAAGCCGAGCGAGACGATCCGCTGCACCAGGCCCTCCTGGGTGCGCTCGTCGGGATCGAGGACGACCTCCATGTCGTGCGGGCGCACGAAGTCGTCGCCGAGCCGGTTGACCTCGCCGACGAAGCTCATCACGAACTCGTTCGCTGGGTGCTCGTAGAGCTCGTCGGCCGAGCCGGACTGCTCGACCCGGCCTTCGTTCATCACCACCAGCTGGCCGGCGACGTCCATCGCCTCCTCCTGGTCGTGGGTGACGAAGATCGTCGTCACGTGCATCTCCTCGTGGAGCCGGCGCAGCCAGGTGCGCAGGTCCTTGCGCACCTTCGCGTCGAGCGCCCCGAAGGGCTCGTCGAGCAGCAGCACCTGCGGCTCCACCGCCAGCGCCCGCGCCAGCGCCATCCGCTGCCGCTGGCCGCCGGAGAGCTGGGAGGGGTAGCGGTTGGCCAGGCCCTCGAGCTGGACCAGGTCGAGCAGCTCGTGCACGCGGGCGGCGATCTTCGCCTTGTCCCACTTGCGGATCTTCAGCCCGAAGCCGACGTTCTCGAACACGGTCATGTGCTTGAAGGCGGCGTAGTGCTGGAAGACGAAGCCGACTTCGCGCTTCTGCGGCGGCGTCGTCGAGACGTCAGCGCCCTCGATCAGGACCCTGCCGGCATCGAGCGTCTCCAGCCCGGCGATCGCCCGCAGCAGGGTCGACTTGCCGGAGCCACTGGGCCCAAGCAGGGCGGTGAGGGACCCTTCCGGGACCTCGATCGATACATCTTGCAGCGCCTGAAAGTCACCGAAGCGCTTGTTTGCCCCCTCGACTGAGATTCCCATCAGGCGTCCTCCTTTCGTTTCAGCAGGTTCATTGCGAGCAGCGTGGTTAGAGCCAGCAGGGCCAGCAGGATCGAGGCGCCGAAGGCGCCGGGGAGGTTGAAGTTCTCGTACTGCTTGGCGACGAAGAGCGGCAGCGTCTGCGTCTGGCCGGAGATCGAGCCGGAGACGACCGAGACGGCGCCGAACTCGCCGAGCACGCGGGCGGTGGTGAGGACGACGCCGTAGGCGACACCCCAGCGGATCGCCGGCAGGGTGACCCGCCAGAAGGTCTGCCAGGCGTTGGCGCCGAGGGTGGAGGCGGCCTGCTCCTGCTCGGTGCCGATCTCCTGCAGCACCGGCACCGTCTCCCGCACCACGAACGGCAGCGAGACGAAGACGCAGGCCAGCACCATTCCCGGCACCGAAAAGAGCACCTTGATCCCCGCTTCGGCAAGGCCCGGTTCGAACCAGCCCTCTTTGCCGTAGAGGAGGAAGAGCGAGAGGCCGATTACCACCGGCGAGATCGCGAAGGGGAGGTTGATGATCGCGTCGATCAGGGCGCTGCCGCGGATCCGGTGGCGGACCAGGAGCAGCGCGCAGCCGACGCCGAAGACGGTGTTCAGGGGCACCGCGATCGCGACCGTAATCAGGGTCAGTTTCAGCGCGTGCAGGCCGTCGGGGGAGGTGATCGCTTCGAATGGCGGCGCAATGCCGTCTTCGAAGGTTTTGAAGAAGATGAAGGCGAGCGGGAGCAGCAGGAGCAGCAGGACGTAGCCGAGTCCGAGGACCCGCAGACTCCAGCGGCTGGCGGTGGTGGAGCCGGTCATCTCACATACCTCCCCCGCCACCGGCGAAGGGCATGATCGTCGAGCCGGGCTCGGGGCGGGAGCGTTCATGTCGCCCGCTCCAGCGCTGGATCAGGCTGACGACGACTAGGCAGGCGAGCGAGGCGGCCAGCAGCACCACCGAGGCCGCGGCGGCGCCGGTGTTGTTGCCGTTCTCGATCAGCTGCTTGATGTAGACCGAGGAGACCTGCGATTCCGGCAGGCCGCCGGCAAAGAGCAGGACCGAGCCGAACTCGCCGAGGGCGCGGGCGAAGGCCAGCGCGACGCCGGCGCCGAGGCCCGGCAGCAGGTTGGGGAAGATGATGCGGCGGAAGACGGTGAAGCCGCCGGCGCCGAGCGAGGTCGCCGCCTCCTCCATCTCGCGGTCCATCTCCATCAACAGCGGCTGCACAGCGCGGACGACGAAGGGGAGGGTGACGAAGCAGAGCGCCACCACCACGGCGGCGCGAGTGCCGGCGATGTGGACGCCGAAGGGGCTTTTGTCGCCCCAAAGCTCAATCAGGATCAGGCTGGCGACGATCGTCGGCAGCGCGAAGGGGAGGTCGATGACGGCATTGACCACGGCCTTGCCTGGGAACTCATCCCGGACCAAGAGCCAGGCCAGAATCGTCCCGAAGAAGGCGTTGATGACGACGACGATGGTCGAGGCGACGAGGGTCAGCTCCAGCGCCTTCACCGCCTGGGGCTGGGTCACCTGTTCCCAGAAGTGGCTGAGGCCAAGGCTGAGCGCCTGGTCGGTCAGCGCTGCCAGCGGCAGCAGCACGATCACGCTCAGGTAAAGCACGACCATGCCGCGGCCGAGGCCGGCGCCGATCGCGGGCAGGCGGATGCCTGCCCGGGAGGCGCCCCGGGGGGCACTGCGTGGGCTGAGGGTCCCGGCCTCCATAGATCAGCCCGAGGTCGAGACTCCGAGTTCGTTCTCGATCTTGGCCACCGAGCCGGTTTCTTCGTCGAAGAATTCGTCGTTGACCTTGCTCCAGCCGCCGAATTTGCTGATCTCGAACAGCTGCTTCGGGGTCGGGAACTGCTTCGGGTCGACCAGCTTCGGGTCGATCGGCCGGTAGCCATTTTCAGCCCACAGTTCCTGGCCTTCGTCGGACCAGAGGAATTCGAGGAAGGCCTCGGCCTCTGGCGGTGCCCCTTCGGTGATCGCGATCGGCGTTTCGATCTGGATCGTTGCCGGCGGGATCACGTATTCGACGTCTTCGCCTTCCTTTTCGGCCTTAATCGCTTCGTTCTCGTAGGTGAGGAGGACGTCGCCCTGGCCTTGGCTGAAGGCGGAGAAGGCGTCACGGCCGCTGCCCGGCTGGGCGACGGTCTTTTCGAGGACGGTCTTGACGGCTTCCAGCGCCTGGTCGGGGGAGTCGCCTTCTTCCAGCGCTGCGCCGTAGACGGCCATGATGTTCCAGCGGGCCGAGCCGGAGCTGAACGGGTTCGGGGTGACGACTTCGACGTCCTTGTCCTCGATGTCTTTGAAGGACTTGATCCCTTCCGGGTTGCCTTTGCGGACGAGGATCACGACGACCGAGTCGGTAGCGATGCCGTGTTGGGGGCCAAACGCCCACTCTTTGGAGACGATTTCGCCTTCTTCGACCAGGCGTTCCATGTCGCCGGCCTGGGAGAAGTGGACGACCGATGCGGGCTGGCCCGCCACGACCGCGCGGCTCTGGTCGCCGGACGCGCCAAACGAGTTGCTGAAGCTGACGCCCGTGCCTTGAGGGGTTTTCTCAAAGGCGGGCTCGAGCGTTTCGGCGTAGACGGATTCCGGGGTGGAGTAGCCGACGATGTCGAGCTTCGCTCCGCCGGAGCTGTCTGAGCCCGAGCTGGAGCTGCTGTCGCTGCTTCCTCCGCAACCGGCGACGACGAGAGCGATCAGCAGAGTGAGCAGGGCGGCTGAGAGGCCGACCGTCACGCTGCGCCGCCGGATAGTGCGCGCGTTCCGCATCTAGGTTTGTTCCTTCCTATTTCGACTAACTTAGATTCTTGAGCAACTTACTGCTCAATAAGGCCGGCACAGTAGCACAAAGTCGATCAGGAAAGTAGGAAATCCTGATCTGGATTAAGGGAAAGCCCTTCACCCGTATAGGCTGCGGCGATGCCAGTCGATGCGGTGCGCACGCCGGAGGAGCTGCTGCAGGGGTTGCCGGACTACCCGTTCGAGTCGCGCTATCGCGAGGTCGATGGGCTGCGGCTGGCGCATCTCGACGAGGGGGAAGGGCCGCCGGTGGTCTTCTTCCACGGTGAGCCGACCTGGTCGTTCCTCTGGCGCAAGGTGATCCCGCCGGTGCGCGACGCCGGCTACCGCTGCATCGCCCCCGACTACGCTGGCTTCGGCCGCTCCGACAAGCCCACCGACGTCGGCTGGTACACCTACGACCGCCACGTCGAGCTGATCGCGGCGCTGCTGGACGAACTCGACCTGCGCGGGGCAACCGCGGTCGTCCATGACTGGGGCGGGCCGATCGGGCTGCGCCTGGCGGTCGAGCACGCCGACCGCTTCGACCGCATCGTGATCATGGAGACCGGCCCCTTCACCGGCCACCAGAAGATGAGCGACGCCTGGTTCGCCTTCCGCGACTTCGTCCGCGACAACGAGGATGTGCCGGTCGGGATGCTGATCCGCGGCGGTTGCAAGAACGACCCCGGCGACGACGTGATCGCCGCTTACGACGCGCCCTACCCGGAACCGATGTCAAAGGCCGGCGCCCGCGCCTTCCCCCTGATCTTGCCGACGACGCCTGAGGCAGTGGGGGCAGCTGAGGGCAAAGCGGTCGCCAACGCATTGCGTGAGGACGACCGTCCGGCGCTGGTCCTCTGGGCCGACTCCGACCCGATCCTGCCTTTCTCGGTGGGAGAGCGCGTCTCCAGCGAGCTGAACTTCCCGCCGCCGCGGCCGATCAAAGACGCAGCGCACTTCCTCCAAGAGGACGCCGGACCTGAAATCGGTCAGGTCATCGCCGAGTGGCTTGGTTGATTAGGTCGAGCATCTCCGCATACGAATGACCGTGGAGTAGTTGCACCCGGCGCGGTGGCTCGTCGTCCTCGAGCCAGGTGACGGTGCCGGGCCAGTAGCTGTTGGGTGGCGTTCCTGGCTGGTGGAAGGCGGAGGCGAAGACCCAGCTGCCGGTGTTGTGCAGGCGGCCGCCGCGGGGCAGGGGCCACTCGGGTTCGTTTGGCAGCGGGCCGCCGCGGTGGGAGTGGCCGGTGATCACGTGGGCATGGTCGATGCCCAGCCGCACTGCCAGCTCGGTGGCGGCGGCGATGCCGCTGCGGGTGATCGCCGCGGTGGTGACGTCGGCCTCGAACTCCGCACGCAGCAGCGCATTGAGTCCGCGAATCGCTGGGGGGAATGCCGTCTTCCCGACCCTCGCCCGCCAGCTCTGTTGCTTGCGCTCGCCGGAGAGGATCTCCCACCAGCTCTCGAAGGGACCGTTGCCGCG
>DASSNA010000050.1:0-10330 GCA_035688445.1 Solirubrobacterales bacterium
TCACCGTCCCCAAGGGTCTGAAGGCGGTCGCCAACGGCCGCCTGATGCGCGTCGAGCAGCACGGCGGCAGTGTCAGCTTCGACTGGAGCGAACGGACGGCGATGAGCTCCTACCTCGCGGTGCTCGACATCGGCCGCGGCCGGCTCGTCCAGAGCGGGAATGAGAGGCGCCCAATCTGGACGCTGGTCGATCCGCGGATGGAGAGGCAGTCGCGGCTGGTGCTGGCCGAACTGCCGCGGATCATCGGCTTCGAGGGGCGGCTGCTCGGCGGCTACCCATTCGACTCAGCCGGCTCGATAGTCGATTACGCGCCGCGGCTCGGTTACGCACTGGAGAGCCAGAGCCGGCCGATCTACGCCTTCGTCCCCGACATCACCACCGTCGTCCACGAGACCGCTCACCAGTGGTTCGGCGACTCGGTCGGGCTGAAGCGCTGGCCCAACATCTGGCTCAACGAGGGCTTCGCGACCTGGATGCAGTGGTACTACGCCGAGCGCCACGGCCGCCGCAGCGCCCACGCAATCTTCAACCGCCTCCACCGGGTCCCCGCCTCGAACAAGGCGTTCTGGAACCCGCCGTCGGGCCACCCCGGCTCGCCCAAGTTCCTCTTCGGCCAGAGCACCTACGTTCGTGGGGCGATGGCGCTGGAGGCGCTGCGACTGAAGATCGGGACGCAGCCGATGCTGCGGGTGCTGCGGGCCTGGGCTGAAGAGCATCGCTACCGCAGCGGCGACATCAAGGAATTCATCGCCCTGGCCGAGCGGATTTCGGGCCAGAACCTCGACCCGTTCTTCCACCGCTGGCTGTACAAGCGGGGCAAGCCGTAGGCAAGAGTGCAGGTCGGCTGATGCTGCGTTTCTTGGTTGCGCCGGACTCGTTCAAGGGGACCTTCGAGGCGGCGGCCGTGGCGGATGCGATTGCCGCCGGGATCGAGGACGCGGGCGGCGAGGCCGACCGCTGCCCGGTCGCCGACGGCGGCGAGGGGACGATGGCGGTGCTGCTGGGGGCGCTCGGTGGTGAACTGCGGACGGCAGCGGTGCACGACCCGCTGCGGCGGCCGATCGAGGTGAGCTTCGCCCTGCTCGGCGACGGCGAGACCGCGATCGTCGAGGCAGCACAGGCCTCCGGACTGCCGCTGCTGGCACCCGCCGAGCGCGACCCGGAGCGGGCCGACACCTACGGCACCGGCGAGCTGATCGCGGCGGCAATCGAGGCCGGAGCGCGGACCGTCCTCCTCGCCGCCGGCGGCAGCGCCACCACCGACGGCGGCAGCGGCGCAATCGAGGCGCTGCGCCAAAGTGACGCGGCGTTCGTCCTTTTACCCCCATACGCCCGGAAAAAGACGAACGCCGACGTGACGATCGAGGTCCTCTGCGACGTACAGACGCCTTACGAGGACGCCGCGCGCGTCTTCGCGCCCCAGAAGGGTGCCGACCCCGCCGCGGTCGAGCGCTTGACTGCCCGCCTCGACGCCTACGCGGCTGAGCTCCCTCGCGACCCCCGTGGCGTGCCGATGAGCGGCTGCGCCGGCGGACTCTCCGGCGGACTCTGGGCCCACGGCGCCCAGCTCCGCCCCGGCGCCGACTTCGTCCTCGACGCGCTCGGCTTCGACTCCCGCCTCGCCCTCGCCGACGCCGTCATCAGCGGTGAGGGCCGCTTCGACTCCCAGAGCCTCGAAGGAAAGATCGTCGGCACCATCGCCACCCGCTGCGCCGCCGCGGGCAAGTCCCTGCACCTGGTCGTGGGGGAGAACGGGTTCGGCGCGAGGGCACCCGCGGGCATTGCCTCCATCACTGAGGCAACCGACTCCGAAGAGATGCACCGGGCGAGCTCCGAGCTCGTCGGCGCCTAAGCCGCCAGGTCGCGCTGTTCGAACAGCCACGCTCCGAGCGCAGCGAGGGCGCAGGCGGCGAGGGTGACGCTGCAGAAGGCGAAGGGTTCGAGGCCGTCTTCGATCGCGTTGCCGTAGTACTTGAAGACGGAGGCGTAGCGGACGCCGGAGAGGCTGGGGTCGAGGCGGCCGACGAGGTCGACCACGTACATCGCCACCAGCAGGCCGGCGACCGAGCCGGTGACGACGCTGGTCCGCAGCGAGAAGCCGGCGGCGACGATGCCGAAGCCGGCGAAGAGCAGGGCCAGCGGCCAGACGTTGGCGAAGCCGGCGGCGGCGCGGCCGGCGTCGAGCCCCGAGCCGGCGAGCAGGCTGCCGATGCCGGTGAGGACGCCGGTGATGAGGAGGACCGCCGCCAGCTCGACCGCGGTGGCAAGGAAGCCGGCGGCGACCAGGCGTGCCCGCGAGACCGGCGCCGAGAGCAGGACGTCGAGGCGGCCGGTTTCGGCGGCGCCGGTGAGGCCACTGGCAACGGCGCGGACCGCCAAGTAGCCGAGGGCGAGCGGCACGATCAGGCTCAGCATCTCCGCGTGCAGGTACTGCTCGACGTTGGAGAGCTCGCCGATCCCGAACGCTTCCTTCAAGCCCTGCGGGTAGCCCTGGATCGCTTTCGAGAGTGAGGTTTCGACCGAGGGGAAGATCGCGACGATGAAGGCCGACATCAGCCCCAGCGGCAACCCCCAGGCCAGCAGCGAGCGGCGGCGATCGGAGAGGTGGGTGGCGACCAGCGCCCCGACCTGCGCGCTCATCCCGTCTCCCCCTCGTCGTAGTAGCCGAGGAAGACCTCCTCCAGCGAGGGGTGCGCCGCTTCGAGGTCGACGACGTGGTGGCCGGCCAACTCCCGTACCACCGCGTCGAGGTCGCCGCCGGCCGTGAAGCTGGCGCGGTTGCCGGCGATCTCTAGCTCGGCGACCCCCGGCAGCGAGCGCAGTCGCTCCAGCCCGGCCGGGTCGCGCAGCTCGACCGCGAAGCGCCGCCGCGCCTTGCCGAGCAGCTCATCGATCCGCTCGACCGCGACCAGCCTGCCGCCGCGGACGATCCCGACCCGGTCGCAGACCCGCTGCACCTCGTCGAGCTCGTGCGAGGAGAGGAAAACGGCCGCGCCGCGCTCGCGTTCCTCGGCGACCAGCGCCAGGAACTCCTCCTGCATCAGCGGGTCAAGCCCGCTGGTCGGCTCGTCGAGGATCAACAGCTCGGGGCGGTGGAAGGTGGCGAGGATCAGCCCGACCTTCTGCCGGTTGCCGCGGGAGAGCTGGCCGAGCGGGCGATCGAGGTCGGCGCGGAAGCGGCTCGCCAGCTCCCCGGCGCGGTCGCTGCCGTCGATGCCCCGCAAGCGGCCGAGCAGCCGCACCGCCTCGCGCCCGGTCGCCTCGCGCCCGAAACCGAAATCGCCCGGCAGGTTGCCGAGCCTGGCGCGGATCGCGACGCTGTCGCGGCGGCTGTCGAGGCCGAAGATGCGCGCCGATCCCGAGGTCGGGTGGATCAGGTCGAGCAGGGTCCGGATCGTCGTCGTCTTGCCCGCCCCGTTGGGTCCAAGGAAGCCGAAGACCTCCCCCGGCCGGATAGTGAAGCTGACGTCCTCGATCCCGCGGTGGCGGCCGTAGCGCTTGGTCAGCGCCTCGGTCTCGATCGCGGCGGTTTCAGCCGCCAAAGACCGCCTCGAGCTCGGCCAGCTGCGACTCGATCCCGGCGGTGACGCCGTCGCAGAGTTCGTGCACGCCGGGGTCGCTGATCCGGTAGAGCGAGCTGGTGCCGCGCTTGCGGCGGGCGACGAAGCCCTCGGCAAGCAGGGCCGAGAGGTGCTTGGAGACATTCTGCTGCGAGGTGCCGAGGCGCTCGGTGATCTCGCCCACCGAGGCCTCGTCCTGGTTGCGCAGAAGGTCGAGGATGCGCAGCCGCGTGGGGTCGGCGAGGGCGCGGAAGCGGCGCGCGACCAGCTCCGCCGCCTCCGGGTTGAGGGGGCTCTGCACGAGCTTGCTGGACGTCTTTGCCATCTCCTGTTATCTTACCTTGTACAACTGTAAAGTTGTTAACTTGTAAACGGGTAGAGAGGAAACGATGACTGCCAACACCGTAGCGAGGAGCTCACTCGGACCGATCGGGCGCCTGGGACGCCTCGCCGCCACCAACCGCGGCGCCGTCTTCGCGATTTGGGCCGTGGTCGCGGTCGCGCTCGGCTTCCTCGCTCCACGGGTCGAGACGGCGCTGTCCGGGGCAGGCTGGGAAGCGCTCGGCTCGGAGTCGGTCGCGGTGCGCCAACAGGTCGACTCCGCCTTCGGCGGTGGCGGCGCCTACGGGCTGCAGGTGGCGGTCCACTCCAACGCATACGTCGCCACCGACCCGCGCTTCCGCGCCACCCTCGCCCGCACTCAGCGCCTCCTCTCCGCCGACCCCGCGGTCGGCAAGGTGGTGCCGCCGCGCCGCGGGGTCTCGATCTCCCCCGACGGCCACACCGCCGTCGTCCGCGCCACCGCCGCCAAGGACCCGAACGGGATGGTCGCCGCCGCCGACGGCCTCAAGTCAGATCTCGCCGCCGCAGCCGCGCCCGGCGTCGAAGCCAACCTCACCGGCGCCGCCGGCATGTGGTCGGACTTCAACGAAGCCAACCGCGAAGCGATGCTCAAGTCCGAGCTCTTCTCCTGGCCGGTGACGCTGGCAATCCTTGTCCTCGCCTTCGGCTCGCTGGTCGCCGCCGGGTTGCCGCTGATGCTGACGATCACCGGCCTCGTCCTCTCCGCCGGCGTCCTGTACCTCGGCACGCTGCTCTCGCCGATCTCGATCTGGGCGATGAACTTCGCGATGATGTTCGCCCTGGCGCTGGGCATCGACTACGCGCTGTTCGTGGTGATGCGCTTCCGCAACGCCCTCTTCGGCCAGCGGCTCGAGCCGGCCGAGGCGGTGGCGGCGACGATGGACACCGCCGGCAAGGCGGTCCTCTTCTCCGGGCTGACGGTGCTGATCTCGCTCGCCGCGGTGATGCTGGTCCCCAGTCCCGCCTTCCGCTCGGTCGCGCTCGGGATCATGATCTCCGTCCTCTTCGTCCTCGCCGCGACGCTGACCCTGCTGCCGGCGGTGCTAGCGAAGCTCGGCCGCCGGGTCGACAAGCTCTCGCTGCCGTGGGCGCACTCGGCTGACCACCGCTCGGCGCGGTTCGCCAAGTGGGGCGAGCTGCTCTGGCGGCGGCCGCTCCTCTTCGGCGGCTTGGCGCTGGTGGTGCTGGTCGGCCTCACCCTGCCTGTCCTGGGGGCGCGCACCGGCATGCCCTCGATCAAGGTCGTTCCTCAAGGCGACCACTCGCGGGTCGGCTACCAGCAGATGACCGTCGCCTTCGGCCCCGGCGCGCCCGGCCTGCTGCAGGTGACCGCGCCGCGGGCGGAGGCGAGGGCCGTCGCCGCCCAGCTGCAGGCGGACCCCGGCGTCGCAGCGGTGCTGCCGCCCCAACCCGGCCGTGAAGAGCTGGTGCTGATCGAAGCGATGCCGACTGCCGGCCCCTCGACGGTCGCCTTCGGCGCCACCGTCGACCGCCTCCGCGCCGAGCTGCCCGCGGGCGCGCTGGTCGGCGGCCCTGCCGCCGAAAACCACGACCTCGAAGCGGCGCTACAGGCGAAGACGCCGCTGGTGATCGGAGTCGTCCTCGCCCTCGGCTTCCTGCTCCTGCTGGTCGCCTTCCAGGCGCCGCTGGTGGCGGCGCTCGGCGTCCTCACCAACCTGCTCTCGACCGGCGCTGCCTTCGGCATCGCCACCCTGGTCTTTCAAGAAGGCAACCTCAGCGGCCTGCTCGGCTTCGAATCGCAGGGCTTCCTCGACGCCTGGGCGCCGGTCTTCTTCTTCGCGATGGTCTTCGCGATCGCGATGGACTACACCGTCTTCCTCCTCTCCTCCGCCCGCGAGCACTGGGAGGAGTCGGGCAGCGCCCGCCAGGCGATGGTCGCCGGCCTCGCCCACTCCGGCCGCGTCATCCTCGCCGCCGGCGCGGTGATGGTCGCCGTCTTCTTCACCTTCGCCCTCTCCGGCCCACTGCCGCCGAAGGAAATGGGCGCGATCCTCGGCGTCGCCGTCCTCCTTGACGCCTTCCTCGTGCGGCTGCTGCTGTTGCCTGTGCTCCTGCGCCTGACCGGATCGGCGGCCTGGTACCTGCCGAGCTGGCTCGACCGCGTCCTCCCTGACATCCACTTTGGACACGGGGGTGCAGTTCCGGAACACCGTTCCAGCCAGCTTGGTCCCATCGACGAAGGTGCTGGTGAGACGGGTGTCGAGGTGCCGATCTAGCGGGCAGGTGGCGGAGAAGATGCCCTTGTGGAGCCTCCATGCCAAATAGGTGACGGAGCCGGACCCACCGGCGATTTTCGGCACCGAGCCAACCAGTTTCAAACTGTACGGTCCGCCGTCGTTCTGTTTCACCTTCACCGTGGTGACGATCGCTGACGGGGTGGGGACCGTGATGTAGGCGGCAAGGAGCAAGCTCCTCGTCCCGCTACTCACACTGTTGTAGACGTTGACTTTTGAGCGCGTCACAATCGGTTCCTGTTCCGGGAACTGGATGTTGATGACCATCCGGCCAGTTCCGATCAGCGATTTTCTGCACTTCTGCTGGATGGGTATCCCATCTTGGATCCCCAGTCCATGGCAGGCCGGTACGCCCGTCAGGTTCAGTCGCAGATGCCGATCCTCCTCGATCTCGAATTCTTTGAGAGCTGGGGGATGCGTGCCATCGGAGTTCTTGAAGCCCATCGAGACTCTCTGGGAAAGCGGGGTCTGTTCGTTCTTGGCGAGCGCCTTCGGCGAGAAGCTTGCATCGAACTTTGGTTCGATCGATGCGCCGCAGGCTCGCGCTGGCGCTGCAACCACGCAGACCGCGGTCGCCTCGCTTTCCAGCGGCCCCCCGAGGGCACTACTGCAGACGGCCAGCCCAAGAGCGGCCGCCAGCAGCAGTGCCCACCGGGGAGTCAGATCAGCCCTTCCCGGTGCAGGTCCTGACGACGCCCCCGGAGGCTCGGGTGCCGTCGGCGAAGACCGCGGTGCCGCGAGCGTCCAGGTGACCGTCGGGGCAAGTGGCGGAAAGGATCCCCTTATTCAGCTTCAGGCTGAATGAGATGACCGAGCCGCTACCGCCGGCGATCTTCGGAATCGTGGCAACCGAGCCCAGGCCAAAGCGTCCTTTGTGGATTTTTTTGACCTTCACGGTGGTGACGATCGCGGCCGGGGTCGGGACGGTGATGTACGCATGAATAAGCAGCGTCGTCACCCCGCCCTTGAAGCCACCGCTAAATGCGAGGAGATCGCTTTTGACGAACAGTTCAGGTTGTTCTGGGAATTTGATCCCGACTTCCGTTTTCCCCGTGCCGATCAACCCCGAGCCGCAGATCTGGCGCGCCTGCGCAGTGGTCCGCGACTGCAGCTGACCAGGTTTGCAGACCGGGATCCCCTTGACGGAGATGCTCGCGTGCTTATCCCCTTCGAGCAGGAATTCCTTCAGCGCCGGCAGGTGCTGCTGGTTCGGATCCGGGTTCAGGCTTTTCAACTTGCCGGAGATGTTGAAGCTGATCGGCGTCGGCTTCTTCTTGGAAATGACCTTCGGCGTGAAGCCGCCGTTGAATTCAGCATGGATTTCCCCCGCGACGACTGTCACGGGTTTTTCGGCGGCGGCCAAGCCGCTTGCCGATAGAACTACCGCAGCGGTCAGCGCCGCGGCAATAAGTACTTGCCACATAGTTTTCATTGACTACCTCCCTTGGCGGGGACCCTACACCGTGCCTGCAAATCCCGCCAGCTTTGTGTATTCAGCATCCCAACCTTGTGAGAGCCTTTGCCCGTGAAAGTCCTCGCGATCGTCCACCAGCGCGACGCCGGTCCTGGTGTGTTCGCGGAGGCGATCGCCGAAGCGGGTGGAGAGCTCGACGAATGGACGCTGGCGGAGCGCTCCGAGCCGCCGGCTGATCCCTTCGGCTACGACGCGGTCCTCGTCCTGGGTGGGGCAATGAACGTCGACGAAGACGAGCGCCACGGTTGGATCGCCGAGGAGAAGGCGCTGCTGCGGGAGGTGCTCGAGCGGGAGGTGCCCTTGCTGGGCTTGTGCCTCGGGGGGCAGCTGCTCGCCGCGGCGGCGGGAGCGGAGCCGGAGCGCGCCTCGCGCCCCGAGATCGGCTGGCATCGCGTCGACGTCACCGCCAAGGGAGAAGATGACCCTCTGCTCGGCCCCCTCGCCCCTTCCTTCGAGGCTTTCCAGTGGCACAGTTACGAGTTCCCCCTCCCGCCCGGCGCCATCCCCCTCGCCCGCAGCGAGGTCTGCCTCCAGGCCTGCCGCCTCGGCGAGCGCGCCTGGGCGCTCCAGTTCCACCCCGAGGTCAGCGCCGCCGACGCCCACCACTGGATCGAGGACTACCGAGCCGACCCCGACGCGGTACGCATCGCGGTCGACCCTGCGGTGTTGGGGCCAGAGACGGGGAAGAAGATCGGCGCTTTCAACGAGCTTGGGCGAGACCTGTGTCGCCACTGGCTTGCCGCCGTCCCCACTTAAAGGATCGCCCCCATCGGGGGGCGATCCTTCATCAGCCGAGAGAAATGTCCCTAGGACGCTGCGATGTACAGCGGTTTGGGGCTAGTGACTTCGTATTTTCCTGTCAACGTCCCTTGTTCGGCGCACAGCCCACTTGTCGTGAGACGAGGTGCGTTGACAGCGAATTCCTCGGTCGCTGGGTTTCCGCCCACCAGCACTCCTGCATGGGTGTTGTTGCTGGCGTAGATGCAGTGCACGTTGCCGAAGATCGTGTTGCAACTCACTGTTGCTTCAGCGCCACTGGATGTAAGTGTGCCGTTGTCGGATTTTTCTATCCAGTGGATTTCGAGGGTCCCGTTTTTGATGATTTTCACTTCACAGTTGCATTCTTCGAGGGTTCCAACTCCACCACCGAACGGTGTGCTGGTAGCGCTGCCTTCTTTTTCAAGGGTGCCCGAGGCTGACCCTTTGTTGCATTCGATGGTTTTAAAGGACGTATCCATTTTGCCGACGCCTACCAATTTACCTTCGATTTTGGTGCCGACTGAATACCTTTCACTGCATACATTTGTATTGAGGTTGTTTTTGCAGAGGACGGTCGCGGAAGCCGTGCCGGCTCCAACGAACGCCGTCAGGGCGGCTGCGGTTATGGCCGCAAGGCCTAGCATCTTGACGTACTTCATTTATCATTCTCCTTTGCCGGCGCTTAGGCGCCGGCTGACATGTGATGCGGGGGGAGCTTGCGCTCCCTCCGCCTGACCTCTCGTTCTATAGACCGGGAAGGTTTAGAACAAGGACAGCTGAGTATTTACGGGGTGACTACCTTTGCAACTAGTCACGCTGCACCGGCGTCAAGTAGGCCGCTGTTGACCAGGAAGGCGCAGGAGTCGTCGCCAGCGTGGAAGAGAGGGGCCTTGGCGCCGTCCCCGGCTCTGGATCGGTCACGCACCACGCAAGCGCTAGCACCCACCACGGGGGGCCCGGGTTGGCACAATGCCAACCCGGGAACGGAAAGCGCTCGCTACCTCAAGCCGCCGCGACGTACAGCGGATTTGGAGCAGTGAATTCGTAGTTGGTTGACCAGTTCCCTTCGTTGACACAGAGGGCGTGTGTTTCCAGACGCGGAATATCTATGTTCTCGGGCAGTTTCGCCGGGTTGCCACCAGTGAGCGTCCCGAGTTTGTTGTGGTTATTTTCGGTTTTATAGATGCAGTGAATAATTCCGAACCCCGTTGAGCAGTTCGTTGTTACTTCTTGACCTTCGTCTGTGAAGGTGCCGTTATCGGTACCGGGTACGAAGTGGATTTCGAATGAACCTCTGTTCAAAATTTTGAGTTCGCAGTTACATTCATTGAAGGTCAACGTTTCGATGTTGCCTATGACTGTTGCGTTGTTGCCGCCCCCATTGGTCACTTTCCCAATAAACGACGATTTCGGGCATTCGATTTTCTTGTATTCCGTTTTTATTACTAGTGCCGTCGTCGAACTGGCTTTCAGTTCGGTACCCACTCCCAGCGTTTCGGAGCAGTTAGCTGTATTGAGGTTGTTTTTGCAGAGGACGGTCGCGGAAGCCGTGCCGGCTCCGGCGAGCGCCATCAAGGCCAGTGCCGCCATGGCGGCAAGGCCGAGCATTCTCAGGGGTTGCATCTCTCCCTCCTTAGTCTGACGCAGCGGCGTCAGATCGGACGTAGTCCAAGTGGCCTACCACCTCAAAGGTCAAAATGCAAAAACAAATGAGTACTTAGGAGAAGCTAGTCGCGCTGCACCGGCGTCAGGTACGCCGCCGAGAGGCCGCCGTCGACCAAGAAGGTGCTGGCGGTGACGAAGCTGGAGTCGTCGGAAGCGAGGAAGAGGGCCGCTTTGGCGATCTCGTCGGGCTCGCCGAAGCGGCCCATTGGGATGTGGACGAGGCGCTTGGCGGCGCGCTCGGGGTCCTTGGCGAA
>DASSNA010000062.1:0-3953 GCA_035688445.1 Solirubrobacterales bacterium
CGGGGCCGCGCAGCTGGGCGGCGCTGCGCAGGCGGCTCGCGTCGGCGGCGGCGACCGGGACCAGGCGCGAGACCAGCGTCGCCGTCAGCGCCGAGCGCCGGGCCAGCGGCCGCAGGGCCCGCAGCACCCGGTCGGGATCGACGCAGGCCGAGTAGACGGCAAAGGCGATCATCGTCACCAGCGCCCGCAGCCCGTAGGAAAGACCAGCGACCAATGCCTGGGCGGTGATGTCGACCTGCCCTAGCAGCGGCCAGTGGCCGAGCCGAGCCAGCACCGTCTCACCGCGGTGGTAGACGAGGGCGTTGACGACGGTAATCAGCAGCGCCAGCGAGAGCCCCATCCGCCATCCCGCCCGCACCGCAGTGTCAGCACCGGCGAGGAGGCCGGCCAACGTCGCCGCGACCGCGGCCGCCAGCAGCACCAGCGGGTTCGAACAGGCGAAGGCGACGACGACGAGGGCGCCGAGGTAGGCGACTGCCGCGCCCGGCGAGGCCAGTTGCAGCGGCGCGCGCCGGGGCACGTAAGCGAAGGGGGACTTGGCGAGGTCGCCGACGAACCTCATCGTCCCTCCACCGGCAGCGGGGTTACTTTGCCGCCTTCGATCGCCACCGCGTAATGGTCGCGCAGGTGCTTCGCGTCGAGGGCGTCGGCGGCGGCCCGCACCGCTTCTTCCGTTCCCCCAGTGACGAGCCAGACCGGCGGCCCGCCATACCGGCTCGTCGCCGCGACGAGGCCAGCGTCCGGTCCAAGCCGTTGCGCTTCCCCCCCGTCCTGGTCCAGCGCAACAAGTTCGAATTCACCATCGAAGTTGCGATTTGCCACCCCTGAGGTGGTCAATTGCAACCTCGAAGGCGAGAAGTCGGCGTAGACGCCGCTTTCGGCTGGGCCTTCTTCGATGAGACGCGCCGCCGGGTCCTCGCGCAGCCGATCCCAGGTCCCAACCAGGACTCGAATCGCGCCCTTCGGCGAGCCGGAGGCGAGCTTCACGCCTTCGCGCCCCAACGCCGCCCGCGTCGCTTCACACGCCTCTCCATTCCCACGCGATTGGGGGCATTCGACGACAACCGGGTGGCTCTTTCCTTCGACGCCGTGCACGAACGGCGCGGGCCAGCTCCCGACCACGGCCGGGACGTGGTTCGTCGCCGACCAGTCGCGGTAGTCCCACCAGATCCGCTCGCCGCCCTTGACGTCGACCTCGGCCGCCCCCACCGGCGACTCGACCCCGTCGACGTAGAAGAACCAGTCGTAGGGATCGCCGCCGCGTTCGCCCTCGGCGACACCGTCGATCGAGTGCACAAAGCCACCGCCGTAGCGGGTGGCAATGTCGGCCTCGCCTTCCAGCAGCCGCATCACCGTGTCGGATTCCTTCGCCCCGACCGAGCGCGCCAGCACCGGCACCGCGCCGTATTCGCGCGTCACCGTCAGCCGCACCTGGCCGACGTCGGCGCCGGGGCCGAGACCGCAGCCGGCGGCCGCGAGCGCTGCCAAAAGCAGCGCGCACGCGACCGCCATGCTGCGGCGTCGCATCACTTAGGGCACTTACCCCCGACGCAGACCGGCTCCCGGGCCGAGGGGATCTCCCCGCTCGCCTTCGCGATCAGCTGCATCGGCTTGGACAGCGTCACCGTGGTCCGGCCGTCGGGACCGGTCGGCGCGCTGGCGCCGGTCACTTTCGCCTTGGCCAGCGGCTTCGCCTTGCCTTTTTCGTCATAGGCGACGACCCGCACCGTGAACGGCTTGCCAGCCTTCACCGTGCTCGGTGCTTCTAGTCCCAAGTCATCGGGGTATTTGAAGTCCGGTGCTTCGGTCTTCGCCAGCGCCCAGAGGACTTCGTCGCCGGGGTGGATCTTCGCCACGTCGCCGCCCACCGACTGCGACTTGTGGTTGATCTTCAGGTACCAGGACGAGCTGCCCTTGGCCACGCTCGACCCGATTCCGCACAGCGCCAGGCCGAAGTCGAAGTGGTCGCTGATCAGCAGCGGCTGCAAGGTGGCGACGAACTTCGAGGCTCGCGCCAGCAGCCCCATCGCGGTGTTGCCTTTGATCGAGACCGATTTGCCGCTGCCACCGCTGCCCGAGCCGAAGCAGGTCGCCTTCGGGCTGGTTTTGACCGAGGTGGTCGCGGTCGCGATCGGCTGTTCGGCAAGCAACTTCCCGCCACTACCGACGACGCGCAGCTCGGCCTTGAAACCGGCGGCCGAAGCACTCCCGGCAAAGGCAATGGTCATGGTGAGAGCCAGCGCGCACACGGCCGCCAGCCGGAACGGGGTAATTCTTGGCATTTACGCCACCCTTTCCTCGAGGGTTGTCATGGCTAGGCCGGGGACAGGTCTCCTGGCTTCCGGGATCAGGGACCTCGCACCTTCCCAGGGGTTCGGTGTCACCCCCAGTGGTTGACGCCAGTGGCGCCCACGAGCTCCTCCACCCGGTCACAGTGGCGGGACCACGCCGGACTTGCACCGGACTTCCCTTGACCACCGACCGATATGGATTATGTAACCGGCGAGTCTATCCCGCGGGGGCGTCAACGTATGTGCGCCTTGGCGAGACCGCGCCCCCACCATCCCGGCCGCCACACGCACTGGCGCCTCGCCCGGCGGCGGCGGCTGCTGCTGCAAACGGGCGGCGTCGCGGCGCTGCTGGCGGTGGTCGGGCCGGGCGTCCTCGCCGGCCTCTCCGACGACGACCCGGCGGGCATCACCACCTACTCGATCCTCGGCGCCCGCTACGGCTATGAGTTGCTCTGGGTGCTGGCGCTCTCGACCGCGGCGCTGATCGTCTTCCACGAGGTCGGGGTGCGGCTCGGCGTCGTCACCGGCAAAGGGCTGCTGACCCTGGTTCGGGAGCGCTTCGGCGGCCGCGCCGCGGCGCTGGTCGCGGGGGCGCTGATCGTCGCCAACACCGGAACGATGTGCGCGGAGCTCGCCGGGGTCGCCGCCGGCGCCGAACTCCTCTTCGGGACGAGCCGCTACGTCAGCGTGCCGCTGGCGGCGATCGGCATCTCGATCCTCGTCCTGCGCGAGAACTTCCACCGGGTCGAGCACCTGCTGCTGGCGCTGAGCTCGGTCTTCGTCGCCTACGTCATCGCCGGCATCCTCGCCCACCCCGACTGGGGCGCGGCCGGGCGCGGCCTGGTGGTGCCGAGCATCCCGCTCAACCGCGACGCGCTGCTGGTCGCGGTGGCGACGCTGGGGACGACGCTGGCGCCCTGGGGGCTGGCCTTCATCCAGTCCTACGCGGTCGACAAGCGGCTCGGGGTGAAGGACCTGCGCTACGAGCGAGTCGACGTCATCGTCGGCGCCGTTCTAACCGGCGTGATCGGCTTCTTCGTCGTCATCGCCTGCGCGGCAACGCTGCACGCGCAGGGCGTCGACGTCAACGACGCCAGCGACGCGGCCCGGGCGCTGGAGCCCTTCGCCGGCAGCGCCGCCGCGACCCTCTTCGGCCTCGGCTTCCTCGGTGCGGCGCTGCTGGCGGCAGCGATCGTCCCCCTCTCCACCGCCTACTCGATCTCCGAGGCCCTCGGCCGCCGCGCCGACCTCGACGACAGCTTCACCGAGGCGCGCACCTTCTACCTCAGCTTCGCCGCCGTCGTCACCGTCGCCACCATCCTCGTCCTCATCCCCGGAGCGCCCCTGATCCAGATCCTCTTCCTCTCCCAGGCCCTCAACGCCGTCCTCCTCTTGGTGCTCCTCCCCTTCATCCGCCGGCTGGCCGCCGACCGCGAGCTGATGGGCGAGAACGCCCTCGGCCGCTTCGACCGCGCCTCGACCGCGATCGCCCTCGACCTGGTCGCAATCTCGGTGCTAGCCCTGGGAGTGCTGGCGGTGGCGTGAGGCGCCGCCCCAGAACTTCAGCCAGGTTTGCGTGCCACGACCGCCGACTCACGAGCTCTGCCGTTGCGCACGTTGCGCGCCCGCAGATCACGGGCCCCCCAGATCTGAACTTCGACA
>DASSNA010000066.1:0-9682 GCA_035688445.1 Solirubrobacterales bacterium
GCTCAGGCCGCACTCGCCGAGGAGCCGCTCGGAGAGCTCGTCGACGATCGTCGCCAGGCGCTCGTGTAGGGGCGCCTCGGGGGCGGGCAGGTCTTGAAGGTCGGCGGCGCCGGGGTTGCTGGTGCGCACGAGGGCGAACATTCCCGCCCCGGCCTCGGCGGCAGCCGTGACCAGCGGCTCGAGCGCGTCGCGGCCGAGGAGCGGGTTGGCGGTGAAGGCGTCGGCACCGAGGCCGGCGACCGGCCCCCAGGGCGTCGGCGTCTCGCCGACCAGCGCCTGGGCGTAGGCGGCGGCGGTGACGGGGACGTCGCCGCGCTTGCCGTCGGCGACGACGAGCAGACCGGCCTCGCGGGCGGCGGCGCAGGTCTCTTCCAGCGCCTTCCAGCCGGGCGCACCCAGACGCTCGAAGCAGGCGAGCTGCGGCTTCACCGCAACGCAGGCGGGTCCGGCCCGTTCGATCAGCCTGCGGCAGTGGTCGGCGACCGCGGCGGCCGCCAGCTCTGCGGGCGCCTCCGGATCGCCTGAGCCCGTCTCCCCACCGATCGGCGAGGAGACGGTCCCGGCCAGCTTGGCCGGGTCAGGATCGAGGCCGAGGCAGATCTGACTGCGGCGCTCTTCGACGAGCGCCGCGAGTCGATCTGCGAATTCGGCCAGTGGGGTCCTAGCCTTTGACCTGCGTCTTCAGGGCCGAGCCGGCGGAGAAGCGAGGCACTTTGCCGCCCGGGATGGTGATCCTTTCGCCGGTGCGCGGGTTGACGCCCTGCCGCGGGCCGCGCTCGGCGACGTGGAATTTGCCGAAGCCGGTGAAGGCAACCTCCTCGCCCTTGCTCAGGGCGCCGGTGATGGCCTCGAGAACGGCGTCTACAGCGTCGCTGGCAGCTTTTTTGCTGCCGAGCCGCTCATCGCCGGCAAGTTGGTCCAGAAACTCAGCCTTGGTCACGTCGTGTGTCCTCCTCGGGGTTTGAAGATCGGCGCAATCTAACAGTGCCTACGGCGTAAGAACCGGCGCTCTAGAGCCGAACGTCACGAACCGCTGATCGCCATCTCGGCGATCAGCAGGGCCGGCGTACTCACCGAGCCCCCGAATGGAACCCAGCGCGGCTGCGAGCCGGCGGCGCTGACGGCCCCCAGCATCCCCACCAGCTCACCCGCAATCGTGAACTCGCGCACCGGCTCGGCGAGAGCGCCGTCGCGGATCATCCGGCCCGAGGCGCCGACCGAAAAGACGCCGGTAACCGGGTTGACGCCGGAGTGCAGGCCGGCGACGTCGGTGACGTAGACGCCCTCTCCCGCCTCGGCCAGCAGGCCCTCGAGCGTCAGCGCGCCGGGGGCAACGACCAGGTTCGAAGTCGAGACCGAGGGCAGCGAGCGGTAGCCCAGGCGCGCCGCGTTTCCGGTCGAGCTCGCGCCCTCGCGGTTGGCGGTGTAGGTGTCGAAGAGGTAGGAGCGCAGGCGACCGTCCTCGATCAGGGCGGTGCGGCGGCGCGGCACCCCCTCGGCATCAAACGGGGCTGAGGCGGGGCCGGCGGGGTCGCGGCCGTCGTCGTGGAGGGCGAAGGCGGCGCTCGCGACGGTCTCGCCGAGGCGGCCGGCGAAGGGGGAGCGGCCGCGCTGGACGGCTTTGGCGCTGAGTGCACCCCCGATCAAGCCGACGAAGCTGGCGGCAACCGTCTCGTCGAGGACAACCGGGCAAGAGCGGGACTCGGGCTTGGCGGCGCCGATCATCTCCAGCGCCCGGGCGGCGCCTTCGGCGCCGATCGCCTCGGGGTCGAGGTCGCTGGGGCCGCGGGCGAGGCCAAAGCCGAGGCCGGTCTCACGCGCTCCCTCCCCTTCGGCCAGGGCTTGCAGGTAGGCATAACAAGTCGAGGTCCCGTACTCGCCGGTGACGCCGGTGGAGGAGGCAATCGCGATCTGTTCCTCGGAATCCGCGTAGAGGGTCGTCTCGACCCCGACCAGTCGCTCGTCGGTGGCCAACGCCGTGCGCTCGACGGCCAGCGCCAGCTCGGCCACCCGCCCCGTCTCCCATTCGCCGACCGAGGGGTCGCTCAGCCCGGTCAGCGCCTCGAACTCGGCCGGTTGCGGGGGCGAGGCGAACTCGTCCTCGTCGGCGACTGCGGCGGCCTCGGCGGCCCGGGCGGCGATCGCCCGCACCCCCGCCTCGGAGAGGTCGGTGCCGAAGGCGTAGCCGACGCGGTGGCCACTCCAGGCCCGCACCCCGATGCCGCTCTGCGTCGCCGCGGTCAGACTCTCGATCTCGCCGCCGTGGACGCGGACCTCGCGGCCGCTGTCGCGGGAGACGTAGGCCTCGGCCTCGCTGGCCCCAGAATCGGTCGCCGCCTCGACCGCGCGGTGGGCGATCGCGCTCAGCTCGGTCATCGCGCCGTCCCCCCCACCGTCAGCGCCCGCAACCGGACGTGGCCCTGACCCGTTCCCACCGGGACTTTCTGGCCACCCTTGCCGCAGATCCCGGTCTTCATGAAGAAGTCGTCACCGACCGCGTCGATCGCGGCGAGGGCGTCGAGGCAGTTGCCAATCAAGGTGGCGCCGCGGCAAGGCCGAGTCACCTTGCCGCCCTCGATCAGGTAGCCCTCGGAGACGCCGAAGACGAAGTCGCCGGTGGCCGGCTCGACCTGGCCGCCGCCGAAGGAGACCGCGTAGAAGCCCTTCTCGACCTCGGCGATCATCGCCTCAGGGGTAGCGTCGCCGGGGGCGATGTAGGTGGTGGTCATGCGCGGGATCGGCAGGTGGCGGAAGCTCTCGCGGCGCCCGTTCCCGGTCGCGGCGACCCCGGCGCGCGCGGCGGTGAGGTGGTCGTAGAGGTAGGAGGTGAGCCGGCCCTCCTCGATCACCTGGGTTTTCTGCGTCGGCTGACCCTCGTCGTCGATCGCGTCACTCCCCCACTCGCCCGGTAGGCGGCCGTCGTCGTAGGCGTTCAGCAGCGGCTCGGCGACGCGCTCGCCGAGCTTGCCGAGGTAGACGCTGGCGTTCTTCTCGATGTGGTCGGCCTCGAGGCCGTGGCCGGTCATCTCGTGGAAGAGGACGCCGCCGAAGCCGCCGCCGACCACGACCGGCATCGATCCCGAGGGCGCGTCGACGGCGTCGAGCAGAGTGAGAGCCTTGGCCGCCGCCTGCTCGGCGATCTGGCCCGGGTCATCTTCGAGCAGCTCGTAGCCGCGGTGGGCGCCGAGCGTCTCGGCGCCGGTCTCGACGGTGGAGTCGCCGCGGGCGACCACTTGGGCGGCGATGCGGGTTCGGGTGCGGTCGTCGCCGCTGAAGAGGCCGTCAGAGTTGGCGAGCGCGACCTCGCGGCGCGCCTCGGCGTAGGAGCCGGTGAACTGGGCGATCTCGCCGCCCTTGGCGCGCGCCCGCTCATCGAGCTCGCGCAGGAGCTCGGCCTTCTGCTGCGCCGGCACGTCTTCGGGGCGGCGCTCGATCGGCAGCGGCGTCGGCGCGCGTGCCTGCAGCGGCGCCGGCTCGGTGTGGCCCCCCTTCAGCGCCGCCGCGGCTTCGCCGGCGGCGCGCTCGAGGTCGGCCGGGTTGAGGCCGTCGACGTGGGCGAAGTAGGTGGTGTTGCCGTCGACCACTCGCACGCCGGCGCCCTCCTCGGCGCCGGACTGGACCTGCTCAATCCGCCCCTCGTCGATCGTTAGCGACTGTCCGCGTCGGCGTTCGGCGAAGACCTCGGCGAAGCGGCCGCCGTTGGCGAGAGCGCGGGCGAGGACGCGCTCGGCGACCCCCTGGTCGAGCAGCTCGCTCACCCTTTCGGTCGCTTCCCCGCGACCTCGATCAGGCGGCCGGCGGCGACGAACAGCTCGGCGCCGCTGCGCGAGTCCTGGGCGTGGTCGGCGCTGCGGCCGTGGGGGTAATAGAGGCGAGCGAAGGGCCGGCGGGAGACGCGGCGGCGGCGCATGAAGGCGGCGGCCTCATCGGCGTAGCCGGAGACACGATCGAGCAGCACCCGATGCGGCTTCGGCGGCATCAGCCAGTCCCTCCGGCGCCACGCGCCAGCTCGCGCAGGGTCGAGCGCAGGTCGTAGAGCATCAGCGAGGCGAGGGCGAAGCGGTCGGTGACCGAGACCGCCGCCAACCCCTCGTTGCGGATCGCGAAGACCTCCCCCTGCTCGGTGGCGATGTGGATCTGCTCGACCTGCGCCTCCTCGGCGGCGTCGGCGGCCGCGAACAGCGTCGCCGCGTCCTCGCCCCAGCGCTCCGGCTCGCCGTCGGTGCTGGCCAGCACCTCGCCTCCGGGCCCAAGGATCGCCGCCCCACGCAGGTCCGGCGACATCTCGGCGAGGAACGCCAACGCCGCCTCCGCGGAGTCTTTATCGGGGGCGGCAGCGGCAGCGTCGGGCATCTGCGTGAAAATACCGACCGTGACCCTCGCCCGAGCATCCTGGATCACCGTCGTCGTCGTCTGCGCCATCGCCGCGATCCTCTTTGCCTTCAGCGGCTACACCGGCTACGCGATCACCCTCGTCGCAATCGGACTGGCCGCCGGCGTCAATCTGCTGCCCGCGCCGTAGCGAAATATTCCTCCGGGGCACAATGTCTGTACAATCCTCCGCAGTGGCTTCATCCTCCACCGGGGAGACCCGAGATCTGCGTTGGAATCTGCGAGTCGAGGACTCTGAGGATGCGCTGGTACGCACCGCCAGCAAAGCAGCCGACACGAGCTACAGCGACTTCATTAGGAGCGCCGCCGTTTCAGAGGCGGAACGTGTCCTCGCCGATCGGACTGAGTTTCCGCTGGGTCCCGCGCAATGGAAAAAGTTCACGCAGCTTCTCGACCGCCCCCCACGGGTGCCAAATGGCTTGCGACGTCTGTACTCGAAGCCGAGCGTCTTCGAGTAGCCGGGCCGCTGACAGATGTTGTATTCGCGGCCTGAGCCGCTGCGAGGCAAGCACAAGCTGGAGGGATTCGCTTCGGGTGAGGGGTCCCTGGACAGTTGGCTGCTACGCCGAGCGCGTCACGCCGAGGCGGCCGAATCGGCGCGAACATTCGTAACGACCGACAGCGAACGGGTGGTCGGTTATTACGCGTTCACCGTCGGCAAGGTCCAGCCGGAGGACGCGACTAAGCGCCTACTCAAGGGTCAGCCAGCAGGGCGACCAGTTCCGGTGCTGATCTTGGCCCGGCTTGCCGTGGACCAGGAACACCAGGGAAAAGATCTCGGCAGATCGCTGCTGCAAGATGCACTGTTGCGCTGCGACGCTGTCTCCGAGTCGGCAGGGGTTCGAGCGGTGATCGCCCACGCGCACCCGAAGGCCGCCCCCTTCTACGACCATTTCGGGTTCGAACGCTCTCCATCTGATCCGCTCCACCGCATCCTTCTGATGAAGGACCTGCGTCGGATCCACCAAGAGGTCGAATAAGCGTCAGCCCGAGCGGTAGGGCCCGTCTTCGGCTTCGCGGTAGGAGGTCTCCGGCTCGACGTGGATCAGGACCTCGGCTTGGGGGATCTCGGCCTCGATCGAGTCGCGCATCTCGTGGGCGAGCTCGTGGGCGCGCTCGAGGCTGGTGCCGGAGCGGTACTGGGCGTGGAAGTCGATGTAGCGGCGGCTGCCGGCGCGACGGGCTCGGAGCTTGTGGTAGCCGGCGACCTCAGCAGTGCGGGCGGTGGCGATCGCGGCCTCGATCCGGTCCATCTCGGCGGCTGGCAGTGCTTCATCGACGAGGACGCCGGAGGAACGCCGGATGATCGAGAGGCCGGCCCAGACAATCGCCGCCGCGACTACGAGGGCGGTGATCGAGTCGAAGGCGGCCTCGCCGGTGATCTTGACCAGGGCGAGGCCGACGAGGACGCCGAGCGAGGTGAGGGCGTCGGTGCGCAAGTGGGCGGCGTCGCCTTCCAGCGCCGCCGAGTCGTGGGCGCGGGCCTGGCGCGAGAGGACCGTCGAGACGGCGAGGTTGGCGAGCACCGAGAAGCCCATCACGGCGATGCCGACGCCGAGGCTTTCGACCGAGGAGCCGACGACGAGCCGGTGGGTCGCCTCATAGACGATCACAGCGGCACCGACCAGGATCAGGATCCCCTCGATCGTCGCCGCCAGGTTTTCGACCTTCTCGTGGCCGTAGGGGTGCTCCTCGTCGGCGGGCTCGTCGGCTTTGCGGACCGAGACGAAGGCGATCACTGAGGCGACCAGATCGATCAGCGAATGGATCGCCTCGGTGATGATCGCGATCGAGCCGGTGATCGCGCCGGCGGCGAGCTTGAGCGCGATCAGCAGCGCGTTGGAGGCGATCGAGAGCGCAGCCGCCCGGCTTTTCGTGTTCATGGCAGGGAACCTGGGACCCGGGCCTCGGGCTCCAACCCGAGGTGGCGGGCGAGCATCCGCACCGCCTTGCCGCGGTGGCTGATCGCGTTCTTCTCGGCCGGCGGGAGCTCGGAAAAGGTGCGGTCGTCATGTGGACCGGTCTCGTCGGGGACGAAGACAGGGTCGTAGCCGAAGCCGCCGCTGCCGCGCCCCTCGCGCAGCAGGGTCCCCTCGCAGCGGCCCTCGAAGACGTACTCGCTGCCAGCGTCGTCGATCAGGGCGATCGCGCAGACGTAGGCGGCGCGGCGCCCGCCGCCGGCAGCCTCGACTTCGCGCAGCAGCTTGGCCAGGTTCTCCTCGTCGCTGGCGCCTTCGCCGGCATAGCGGGCCGAGTAGATGCCGGGGGCACCGCCGAGGTCGGCGGCTTCGATCCCCGAGTCGTCGGCGATCGTCACCTCGCCGGTGGCGGCGTGGGCGGCGCGCGCCTTAATCAGCGCGTTGGCCTCGAAGCTGTCCCCCGTCTCCGGCGGCAGCTCCACCCCCTCCGGCAGCGGCCTCAGATCGATCCCCGGCAAAAGCTCAGCCATCTCCCGCACCTTGTGTGGGTTGCCGGTCGAGAGGATCACGAAACCCGCTCCTGCACCTCCCGCAGGCGGCCGATGCCCTGCTCGGCGAGCGCCAGCAGCTCGTCGAGCGAGGCGCGCGAGAGCGGCGTCCGCTCCGCCGTCGCCTGCACCTCGACCAGGCCCCCGTCGCCGGTCATCACCACGTTGGCGTCGACTTCGGCGTTGGAGTCCTCGCCGTAGTCGAGGTCACAGAGGGCGCGGCCATTGACCATGCCGACGCTGACCGCCGCCACCGAGCCGTTCAGCGGCAGCGCGTCGAGGGCTTTCTTGTCGACCAGTTTCTGGAAGGCCTGGCGCAGGGCGACGTAGCCGCCGGTGATCGCCGCGCAGCGGGTGCCGCCGTCGGCTTCGAGCACGTCGCAATCGACGTAGACGCTGCGTTCGCCCATCGCCTTGAAGTCGACCACGACCCGCAGCGAGCGGCCGATCAGGCGCTGGATCTCGACCCCGCGCCCGTCCTGTTTGCCCTTGGCGATGTCGCGCTGCTTGCGGTCGCCGGTCGAGGCGGGCAGCATCGCGTACTCAGCGGTGACCCAGCCTTTCCCCTTGCCCACCATCCAGCGCGGCACCTGCTCCTGCACCGAGGCAGTGCAGATCACCCGCGTCCGCCCGATCGAGATCAGCGCCGACCCGGCGGCACTTTCCACGAACCCCGGGTCGATCGTCACCGGCCGGATATCGGCCGGCGCCCGGTCATAGCTGCGTGAAGCTGGCATTGGCGCGAGTCTCTCATGCGAGCGCAGCTAGACGCTGCAACGTCGCCAAACTCGCCGAGACCGCGAGAGACCGCCTATATCGCGGTTTCTCGCGGTCTCGGCGAGCTCGCACCTATTTGAAGGCGACCTTGTCGACGGCCTCCTTGATCTTGTTGACAATCACGTCAGCGAGCTCGGTGCCCTGCTTGCCGTTCAGGCTCTAACGTAAGAGGGGACACCCAAATGAGACTTGACGGCTATATCCGCGTTTCGCGCGTAGGAGGTCGCTCGGGCGATGCTTTCATTTCGCCGCGAGAGCAAAAGGAGCGTGTCAGAGCATGGGCCAAGGGTCAAGGGCATCGGATCGCCAAATGGCACGAAGACCTTGACCAGCCAGGCTCGAAGGCCAACAGGCCCGGTCTGATCGCGGCAATGGAGAGGATCGAGTCGGGGGCCACTGGTGGCCTTGTCGTCGCCCGCCTCGATCGCTTCGGCCGTTCGGTTCAGGACTCGGCCAATCTGTTGGCACGTATCCGCGCCGCTGATGGCGTCCTGTGCACGGTCGCCGAGGGAATCGACACCTCTGGCTATATGGGGAAGTTCCTCGCGGACCTCTTTGCCGCGCTGGGCGAGTTGGAGCTAGCCCGTATGCGCGAGAACTGGGACACCGCCCGCAAGTCGGCAGTGGCGCGTGGCATCCATGTGTCCGGCAAGGTGCCGACCGGATACCGGCGCGACGAGAACCGAGTCCTCGAACCTGACCCCCAGGTCGCACCAGTGATCCGCGAGTTGTTCCGCCGCCGTGGCGCCGGGGTCTCTTGGACGCAGTTGGCGCAGTTCTTGGAGGAAAAAGGGATCGTGACGCCCTGGGACAACGAGCATTGGACGGTCGCCACCGTCGCCTCGGTTGTCCGCAACCGGGTCTACCTCGGAGAGGCACGGTCGGGGAAAATCGTCAACCCCGACGCCCACAAGGCAATTGTCACTTTGGACGAGTGGCAAGCGGCCAACAAGGCCCGCGGCGTCAAACCCGGCCGCTCCGGCAAATCAACGGGGCTTCTCGCAGGCATTCTGCGCTGCGCGGGGTGCAGCTATGCGATGAAGGCCAACGTCAGCAAAACGCGTCACGGTAAGCCTTTTCTTGAGTACCGCTGTAACCCTGACAAGGCAGGAGGCCGCTGCCCCTCCCCAACGGTTGTAAAGGCAACCGTGATCGAGCCGTTCGTCACCGACCATCTTTTTGCGTTCTCGAAGGACGCAACGGCACGAACCCAATCCGGTGAGGACGAGGGGACTCTTGCCGCCGAACTCGCAGAGGCTGAAGCGGAGCGTAACGCCGCGCTGGATGGCCGTTTGGCCGACGCCCTCGGTGGCCCGGAATCCGAGGTCTACCTTCGGACTCTGCAAAACCGCCAAGAGCGGGTGGACGCCCTTCTCGAAGCCAGCGCAGAGCGCGCCCAGGAACGCGAACCCGCCGAGATCGCGGCAGACCTAGAAGATGTTTGGGAGGACCTGACGCTTGAAGACAAGCGCCGGGTCCTCCACTCAGTCTTCGATTCAGTCTTCGTCTGGCGGACGAGCGGAAACGGGCGCAATGGCAAGTACCCCATCGCTAAGCGCACGAGGCTCTTTCTTGCCGGTGAAGGCCCGCCTGTCCCGGTTCGTGGACAACGCGGAACGATTCGCACGTTGCCACTCGACTGACCACGAGCCACCAAATCGGCCCGCGAGAACGTCCGCGAAGGTGCGGGCGAACTGGTCGCGTGCAGTTGCGCTTGGGTCGGTGTCCAAAGCCACCGCCCACCCAGCGCATGGAGAAACCTTGCACGCATGACCACGCCTTTGAGTCTTTACCCGCCCTGGCTCCGAACGCTTCTTTTGGCCACGCGCTTTCCCTGAATAGGGAGCAGCGGCGGGCCTTCTGCCGGAGCGGGCGACAGGAGAGTCACAGTCCTTGATGGCTGCGACAGGTGGATTGACTCCACCTAGTTGTTGTTTTTTCTCCCTTCTTTCCATAGCGCCAAGCAAATCACATTCCGTATAGGTTTTCTAGACTAATCACACATAATCGTCTAAGTGACATGACAGCAAGAACGAGACCCTTCAC
>DASSNA010000068.1:0-3253 GCA_035688445.1 Solirubrobacterales bacterium
ATTGACGCACCTCGCTTGCGCTCGGAGCGAACATGCTGCGCGGGCTACGCCCGCGCAAGAGACAGATTGCATATCGCCGAACATTCCTCCGGAGAGGCATCGGCCCCCTCCCTCAACAGAGCTCCAAAGGACGCAAAGCAGTTCCGTGGTTCCTAACGCACGTATGCGGTGCGAAAGGAACCACGGAGCAGAACTGGAGCGGGATCAGCGGGTTGCGTGGTTCCTTAGGCACCTATGTCGTGCGAAAGGAACCACGGAACGGGTGAGGGGCTTTGGCGTCTCGTGCAGCGTGTGGTGGGGGAGCGCGGTGACCCTCTGAACGTTTTGCGCCTCTGGCTTGGCAGCAATCTCGGTCAGCTGAAGACGACCCTGCCAGCAGGCGAGTGAAGAGGGTCACCGGGCTCCCGTACGGAGCGCGCTTGGTCTCGCGCTAGTCGCGGTATTTGCTGACTTTGCGCGGATAGGTACGGAAGGCGTGGTCCCAGATTGGGGAGGAGACGCCGTAGCCGTAGCGGTGGTCCTGGAAGTGGTGGCGCATGTGGTGTTCGCGCAGCCGTTTGCCGAACTTCGTCTTGGGGACGAAATGGTGGACGTAGTAGTGGGTGTAGTCGTAGGCGAGGTAGCCGCCGATGAAGCCGGCGAAGACCGGGTAGGCGGCGTCGCCGAGGATCAGCAGGAAGGCGAGGAAGAAGAGGGCCGCGAGCGGGATCGAGACCGAGGGCGGCATCACCAGCCGCAGCTTGTCGTTGGGGTGGTCGTGGTGGATGCCGTGGATGATGAAGTGCATGCGGCGGCCGAAGGCGTTGTCCGGCTCCCAGTGGAAGACGAGCCGGTGCAGCCAGTACTCGGTCAGGGTCCAGACGCCAACGCCGCCGAGGGTCAGCAGCGCCAGCTGCCAGACGGCGTAGCCGCGATCGGCCCCGATCCACTCCATCGCCACCACTACCGGGACGAAGATCGCAGCCGGGATCGCGGGGTGGACGCGGGAGAAGAAGTTGAGGAAATCGCTCTTGAAGAGCGGCGGAGAAGCGGAGAGCTTCTCGCTCCGGGAATGACCCTCCATCGCCCTTGATCTTACAGCCGCCGCCCGGGTGCTCCCGCAAAGCGCGGGGAAGCTGTGACGAAGGCGTTTCAAAGTCGTGGCGATTTGCGGGAACGCCCCTGGCGCCTGCGTGGCGGCGGTGCCAACATGCGCGCCCGATGCCCCGCAAGCCCAAGCCCCCCACCTGCGAGGACTGCTACTTCCGCAAGAACCTCCTCTGCGCCCTGGAGCTAAACGAGGCTTGCACGACCTTCCGCCCCAACCGGCCGGAGGGTCTGGTGCCCCCGCGCCAGCCGGTGCTGCTGATGCGGGCGCCGCGCTGGGCATCGCGCGCGGCCTGAACGGCTGCGGCCACAGCGGGTAGTTTTTCCCCGATGCCCCAGCGCGACCTCTACGTCGACTGGAGCCGAGCCAGGTACGTAACCCGGCGCTCCAGCGGCTTCTCCCCCAACGTCGACGTCTACTACTGCGGCGATCCCCAGCGGGCGATCGTCAAGGTCGACCTCGCCGGGATCGAGCTGAGCGAGGTAGGGATCGAGGTCAGCGGCCGCCATCTGGCAATCGTCGGCGAGCGCCACCTGCAGGAGACCGAGGGCCGTGTCTACCAGCAGATCGAGATCCCCTCGGGCCCGTTCCGGCGGGTGGTCGAGCTGCAGGTCGAGGTCGACGCCGAGCGTGCCAGCGCCACCTACGAAGACGGGATCCTGCGGATCGAGCTGCCGCTGCGCGATCCCGGCGAGAGCACGCAGGTGCCGATAGGGCGAAGGTGATGGAGGGCGCCCCGATCCTGGAAGTGGTCGACGCCCCGCTCGAGGCGGAGGACGCATTCCTCTCCGGCGCGCCCCTGCCGGAGGCGCTGCCGGTCCTGCCACTGCGCGACACCGTCGCCTTCCCGGAAACGCTGGTGCCACTAGCGGTCGTCCAGGAGCGCTCGGTCCAGCTGATCGACGACGTGCTCGGCACCAACCGGATGCTGGTGATGGTCGCCTCGCGCGACCCCGAGAAGGAGGAACCGGGGCCTGATGACCTCTACGACGTCGGCGTCGTCGGCGCCGTCGCCCGGATGGTGAAGATCCCCGACGGAACCCTGCGCATCCTCGTCCAGGGGATGCAGCGAGTGAAGCTCGGCGGCTTCGTCGCCGAGCGCCCTTACATGGTCGCCCGCATCGGCGAGCTACCCGACGTAATCGAGCCGAGCGCCGAGCTGGAGGCGCTCAGCCGCAACGTCCAGCGCACCTTCTCGGAAATCGTCGAGCAGATCCCCTACCTGCCGGAGGAGCTGCAACTGGCGGTCGCCAACATCGACGACCCCTCGGCCTTGTCCCACTTGATCGCCGGGGCGTTGCGGATCGGCACCGAGGAGAAGCAGAAGCTGCTTGAAGAGGTCGACGTCGCCAAACGTCTGCGCCACCTCTCGCGCACCCTTGCTCGCGAGCTTGAGGTGGTCCAGCTCGGCACCCAGATCCAGTCACAGGTCGAGTCGGAGATCGACAAAGGCCAGCGCGAGTTCTTTCTGCGCCAGCAGCTGAAAGCGATCCAGGAGGAGCTCGGCGAAGGGGACGAGCAGCAGGCTGAAGTAGGTGAACTGCGCGAGAAAATCGAGGCGGCCGAACTCCCCGAGCACGCCCTCAAAGCAGCCGAGCGCGAGCTCTCGCGGCTGGAGAAACTGCCACCGGCTGCCGCCGAGCACGGGGTCATCCGCACCTATCTGGAGTGGATGGTTGAGCTGCCGTGGTCGCAAGAGACCGAGGACAACCTCGACCTCAGGCACGCCCGCAAGGTCCTCGACGCCGACCACTACGACCTGGAAAAGATCAAGGACCGGATCCTCGAGTACCTGGCGGTGCGCAAGCTGAACCCGCAATCGCCGGGGCCGATCCTCTGCTTCGTCGGCCCGCCCGGGGTCGGTAAGACCAGCCTCGGCCGCTCGATCGCGAAGGCTTTGGGCCGTGAGTTCGAGCGGATCTCGGTCGGCGGCGTCCGCGACGAGGCCGAGATTCGCGGCCACCGCCGCACCTACATCGGCGCCCTGCCCGGCACGATCATCCGCGCCCTGCGCGACGCCGGCTCCCGCAACCCCGTCTTCATGATCGACGAGATCGACAAGATGGGCGCCGACTTCCGCGGCGACCCCGCCTCGGCGATGCTCGAGGTGCTCGACCCGGCCCAGAACGACAGCTTCCGCGACCACTACCTCGACCTCGAGTTCGA
>DASSNA010000072.1:0-5383 GCA_035688445.1 Solirubrobacterales bacterium
GGTGACGTCGATCCGCGTCCGCGAGCTCGGCCTGATGCGCCAGAGCGCTGCGGCGGAGTAGTGGCTTAAGACCGCCTCAGGACCCGAGGCGAGCACTGCCGCTATCCACCGCCCCTCGCGCGAGACCAGTTGATGGCCCACCAGGTACACACCCCCGTGTATCCGATGCAGTCGCCCGGAGTGGATCCGCCAATTGATCTCCTCCTTGCTCCACCCAGCCTCCAGCAATTGCACCCGCCCCACCACTCCATGCTGCCGCCGCGCCAGCTCTGCCAAGGACCGGTCATCTCCGCGAGTCCGCGAAAAACCGTGCTCTACAAGGATTTGCGCGGACTCGGCATTCATCCCCGGAGCGTGACCGGCCGGAGCGCACGTGTGGTGCGCAGTTTGTGCCGCTTGTGTGACGGGAGGCGTACGAGAGGGAGGGGATGACCCTCACCCGACCCTCCCCGCTGTTGTCGGGGGAGGGCCATCCCCTCCCTCCCCCTACCGCTACGGCCCCGGAGTCCGCTCCACCGCAGCCTCAGCAGTCGCCGCCTCGGCCTCGCGCGTCGCAGCGCCTTCGAGCGCGTTCGACAGCGCTCGCACGTAGGCCCGTGCAGACGCCTCGAGGATGTCGGTGGCCACGCCTTGGCCGGTTGCCAGGCGGCCGGCGGCTCGCAGCTGGACGGTCACTTCGCCGAGAGCGTCCTCTCCCCCAGTCACCGCCTCGACCTTGTACTCGACCAGCTCGCACTCGGTCTCCACCGCGGCCTGGATCGCGTGGAAGATCGCGTCGACGGGGCCGTCGCCGCTGGCTTCGCCGACCGACTCCTCACCGGAGGGACGGGTGACGGCCACTTTGGCCACCGGCGGCTTGCGGCTGCCTGCCTCAACCTCGAACCAGGCCAGCTCGTGGGCGTCGGAGCGCTCGCGCATCTCGTCGGAGACGATCGCCTCCAGGTCGAGCGCGGTGACCTGCTTCTTGCGGTCGGCGACCTCCTTGAACGCCTTGAAGGCGTTGTTCAGCGCCTGGCCCTCAACTTTGAATCCCAGCTGCTCCAGGGCGTCGCGCAGCGCGTGGCGGCCCGAGTGCTTGCCCAGCACGATCGAGTTCGACTCCAGGCCGACTTCGGTCGCGTCCATGATCTCGTAGGTGCTGCGCTCCTTCAGGACCCCGTCCTGGTGGATGCCGGACTCGTGGGCGAAGGCGTTGCGCCCGACCACGGCCTTGTTCGGCTGCACCGAGTAGCCGGTCAGGCGGCTGACCATGCGGCTGGTGCGAACGATCTCGCGAGTGTTGATCCCAGTGTGCAGACCGTGGACGTCCTCGCGAACGCCGATCAGCATCGCGATCTCCTCCAGCGAGCAGTTGCCGGCCCGCTCGCCGATCCCGTTGACTGCGCACTCGACCTGCCGCGCCCCCGCCAGCACCCCGGCGTAGGAGTTGGCGACGGCCAAGCCCAGGTCGTCGTGGCAGTGGACCGAGGTCTCCACCTCCCGCAGCGCCGGCACCAGCTCGTACAGGCGCCGGAAGTAGTCCGCGTACTCCTCCGGGGTCGTGTAGCCGACGGTGTCAGGGATGTTGACGGTCGTTGCCCCCTCTTCGACCGCGATCGCGCAGACTTCGGCGGTGAACTCGATGTCGGCGCGGGTCGCGTCCATCGGCGAGAACTCGACGTCCTCGCAGTAGGACTTGGCCAGCGTCACCGCCGCCCGCGCCTGGCCCTTGACGTCCTCGCGGTCGGTTTGCAGCTGGTGCTCGATGTGGATGTCGGAGGTCGAGATGAAGGTGTGGATGCGCGGCCGCTCCGCGTCTTTGATCGCACCCCAGGCGGCGTCGATGTCGGCCTTGTGGGTGCGGGCAAGGCCGCAGACGACCGGCCCCTCGACCACCCGCGAGATTTTTTGGACCGCCTCGAAGTCGCCGGGCGAGGTGATCGGGAAGCCCGCCTCGATCACGTCGACCCCCAGCCGAGCAAGCTGCTGGGCGATCTCGACCTTCTCGGCCGTGTTCAGCGAGATCCCGGGCGACTGCTCCCCGTCCCGCAACGTCGTGTCAAAGATGTGGACGCGATTGGCGTCGGTTTTGTCAGCTGCTGGTCCCATCTGGAACCTCTCCTTCTCTCTTACGTTCGAATGTCCTTTTGTCTCTCGCGGCTATCGCGCCGCCCAGCGCTATTCCCCCCGAGGGGGGAGGAGAAGGAGAAGCGCGAGGCTGTCCAGCCGGCGGTCCATTCGCTTCCGAACCTTAGCGTAGGCTGCGCGAATCGCAAGCTCGCAGCGCACCAGTTGGCTCGCTCTCGTGGCGATGGGAGTCGCCGTCATCGTCATCGCCAACGACTTCTCCGCGATCAACGTCGCCCTGCCGACGATGGAGAAGGACTTCCATACCAACGTCAACACGATCCAGTGGGTCGTCAACGCCTACGCGCTGACCTTCGGCGTGCTGATCGTCACCGGCGGCCGCCTGGCGGACCTGTTCGGCCGCCGCAACGCCTTCTTCTGTGGCACCGCGATCTTCGCCTCGATGTCGGCCCTGGGCGGAGCGGCACAGTCGGAGACCTGGCTGATCTTCAGCCGGGTGCTGATGGGAATCGGCGGGGCGCTGATGTGGCCGGCGATCCTGGGAATGACTTACGAGCTCCTCCCCGAAGAGAAAGCCGGCCTCGCCGGCGGGATCATCATCGGCGCCGCCGGGCTCGGAAACGCGATCGGGCCACTGATCGGCGGCGTCCTTACCCAGGAGCTGAGCTGGCGCTGGATCTTCTTCCTCAATGTCCCGGTCTCGCTCTTCGCGATCACCGTCACCTGGTTCCTGGTCCACGTCAAGGAGCCCGAAAGCGAAGAGCGGCAGATCGACTACGCCGGCATCACCACCATCTCGGTCGGCCTCGTCTCGCTGCTGATCGCTCTCGACCAGGTGGATGACTGGGGCTGGGGCGACCCGAAAGTGCTCGGGCTGCTGGCGCTGGCGGCGACGATGCTGATCGCCTTCGTGCCGATTGAGCGCCGCGCTGGGCGCCACGCGCTGGTGCCGCGCGAGGTGATGCGCAACGAGAGCTTCACCGCCTCTTGCGTGGCGATCCTCTTCATGTCGGCGACCTTCTTCGCCGCCCTCCTCTACCTGCCCCAGTTCATGGAGAAGCAGCTCGGCTACTCGGCGCTGGAAGCGGGGGTCGGGATGCTGCCCTTCCTCGCCACCTTTGCCCTTGTCTCCTTCGTCGCCGGCCCGCTCTATAACCGCCTCGGGGCGAAGATGCTGGTGGTGCTGGGGGCGGCCTGCATCACCATCGCCCCCTTCATCTTCTCGCTGGCCGACTCGAGCTCCGGCTACGGAGCGCTGGTGCCGGGAATGGTCGTGCTGGGAATCGGGATCGGCAGCTTCTACCCGACCGCGACCACGGCCGGCGTCACCTCGGTCGACGAATCGCAGACCAGCCTCGCCGGCGGGATCATCTACATGTTCCAGATCGCTGGCGGCTCGATCGGCCTCGGCCTCACCACCACCGTCTTCTCGGCCGCGATCCCACCCTTCGTTGACGGCGTGCAGGCGGGGTTCCGGCTCGACGCAGCGCTCTCCCTAGTCGGCCTGCTGATCGCCCTCGGCTTCGTCGGCGGGCGCCTCTTCGGGTCCCCCCAGCCCGTCCAGGAATCGACTTAACGCTCTCCGGCACGCCCTACTGCAAGACGTGGTTTTGCCCTGGGCCGCCGTTCAAGACGTCGACTCCCGGGCCACCCCGCAGCTGATCGCTGCCAGGACCGCCGAGGAGATGATCGGCGCCGGGACCGCCGATTAGCCAGTCGTCGCCTCGGCGCCCGGAGAGGAAGTCGTCGCCACCGCCACCCAGGATCTTGTCGGAGGCGCCGCCCCCGATCAGCTTGTCGTTGCCGGGGCCGCCGCGCAGGGTGGCGGGGACCGGGATGTCGCTGGTGAGAACGACCTTGTCGTTGCCGCCGTCGACGTTGACTTCGAAGCCGGCGATCGCCGGCGCTTCGCAGAGCAGTTCGGTCGGGCGTTCTTCGGGATGGGTGCAGATGTCGCCACCGGCTTCGAGGACGACGCGCGACTGGATTACGTAGTCACGCCCGTCGGCGCTGAGCGAGATGCGGATCGAGTTGTCTTCGCTCCCTCCCGTTAAGAGCAGGGTCAGAGGGGCGTTTTCGGCATGGACGGCCGTCGCGGACAGCGCCGCGAGCGCGGTTAGTACGGTGAGGATCGCCTTCTTCATCTGTCCCTGGCTCAGCGGGTTTGGTGTGACCCTCCCACAGAAACAACCGGTTTCGCCATACGTTGCGCCCAAGGGAGGACGCGATTTCCGACGAGGGGCGCGCCGGGACGGGTGCGTCCAGCTAGACGTCGACCGAGCGGCCCTTGGAGAAACCCTCGAGGCCGAGCATCTTCTCGATCGCCTCGGGGCGCACCGGCGCGTCGGTGGTCAGCGCCATCACCGCCTGCTCCCCCCCGCTTTCGGCGCCGACGGCGGCGGAGACAATGTTGACCCCCTCTTCGCCAAAGAGGGTGCCGACGCGGCCGATCATCCCCGGCTGGTCGGCATAGCGGAAGACGGTGATGTGCTCGGCGAAGGGCAGGTAGAAGCTCTCGCGCCAGGCGGAGACAAGGTAGGGCTCATTGCGCGGGCCGACGCTGGTGCCGGCGACCTCGACCTCACCGTCGGCGGTCTGGACCCGGACCCGGACCAGCTCGGTGAAGTCCTCGGCGCTGGCGTCGGTCGTCTCGGAGAGCTCAATCCCGCGCTCCTCCGCCATCTGCGGGGCGTTGACGAGGTTGACCGGCTCCTCGGTATGGCCGGAGAGGATCCCTGCCATCACCGCGATCCCGAGCAGCCGCGTGTCGTGGGAGGCGATGCGGCCGCGGAATTCGGCGGACACGCGCTCCACCGAGCCATCGCCCAGCCCCTGCGCGAGGCGGCCGAGCTTTTCGCAGAGCGGCACGAAGGGCGCCAGCGCTTCCATCACCTCGGGCCGCACGGCGGCGATGTTGACCGCGTTGGTGACGACGCCGCCGGTCAGCGCCGCGGTCACCTGCTCGGCGGTAACGACACCGGCGCGGTCCTGGGCCTCGGCGGTCGAGGCGCCGAGGTGCGGGGTGACGACGACGTCGCCGCGGGCGAAGATCGGGTGCTCGGTGAAGGGCTCCGAGGGGAAGACGTCGAGCGCGGCGCCGCCCAGCTTGCCGGACTCCAGCCCGGCCAGCAGCGCGTCGAGGTCGACCAGCTCGCCGCGGGCGCAGTTGACGAGGCGGGCGCCGTCCTTCATCGCCGCGATCGTTTCGGCGTTGATCATCCCGATCGTCTCCGGCGTCTTCGGCGTGTGCAGGGTGATCAGGTCGGCGCGGCCGAGCAGCTCCTCGATCGACTCCGCCCCCTCGACGCCGAGGTCG
>DASSNA010000076.1:0-6595 GCA_035688445.1 Solirubrobacterales bacterium
ATCATCGCCGTCGACGTCTCCGAGGAGAAGCTGCGGATCGCCAGCGAGGTCGGCGCCGACGACTGCGTCAAGGCGGGCGAGGACGCGGCAGATGCGATCGGTGAGATCACCAAAGGCCGCGGCGTCGAGCTCGTCGTCGACATGGTCGGCTCCGACGATTCACTGGCGCTGAGCGCAGCGATCGCCAAATTCGAGAGCCACCTGACGATCGTCGGCCTCCACGGCGGCAAATTCGAGTTCGCCTTCGGCGCGGTGCCGTTCGAGGCCCAGCTCTGCATCCCCTACTGGGGGACCGCGGTCGAGCTGATGGAGTGCCTGGACCTGGCGCGGCAGGGCAAGATCCACGCCCACCTCGAGCACTTCTCCCTCGACGACGCGCCCAAGGCCTACGAGAAAATGCGGGCGGGCGAGCTCGACGGACGGGCGGTGATCTGCCCCAACGGCATGTCGAGCTAGGCGATCAGCGCCGCGATCAGGTCGACGTATTCGCGCAGGCGGTTGACGGCGAGGTAGTTGTCAACCACCCGCTGCCGGGCGGCTTCACCCATCTGCTCCGCCTCCGCGGGGTCGGCGAGGATTCGCTCGACCGCTTTCGCGAAGGCGGCAAGGTCACGCGGATCGTCAACCAGCAAACCCGTCTCCCCCTCCACCACCTGGTCCTGGATGCCGCCGACGCGGCTGGCGACGACTGGCCGCCGCTTCCACATCGCCTCGGCGACGGTGAGGCCGAAGCCCTCGGCGATGCTCTTCTGTACGACCACCTCGGCGCGGCGCTGGATCGCGTTCACCATCGCCCCGTTTTCGTCGCTGTCGTGCATCGGCAGGCTGACCAAGTGGGCGCGGCGGCGGATCTCGGGCGCCAGGCCCCGCCAGGCCTCCGCGACGTCCTCGTAGATGGCGGCGCCCTCCGGGTCATCGGCAACGCCACCGGTGTCGGGCCCGACCACGACCAAGTGCAGCGCCGGGTCCTCGAGGTGGCGCTCCAGCATCTCCAGCAGCCCGCACGGGTCCTTGAGCCGGTCCCAGCGGGAGACCTGGGTGACCATCCTCGCCCCCTCGGGGACGCACTCGTCCTGCAGGATCGTCGCCTCGCGCTCGACCCGGCCCGGAGTGCCGTCGGCGCGGGTGAACACCGGCGCCGCCTCGAGCCCGTCGGGGCTCAGCCCAATCGCCTGCAGGATCGCCGCGCTCGCCTCCGGCTCCAGGTCCTGGTTCTTCGGCGAGAAGGGGTCGATCACCGGCGGCATAAACCAGGCCTTGCTGGCGTCGAGCCCCTCCCAGACGTACTCGCGGCGGGAAAAGATGTAGGCGTCGGCAGGCTGGAGGTAGGGACGGAGGAAGGCCCAAGCCTCGCGGACTCGGTCGTTGGGGTGATCGACCCCGACGTGGCAGCGCCAGACGACCTTGAGCCCCATCTCGCAGAGGGCGGGGACCATGCCGGCGGTCTGCGGGTCGTGCAGGTAGACGACGTCGCCGCGCTGCATCAGCGGTGCCAGCGCCTCGACGTTCGCCTGCAGCGCCGCCTCGTAGAGGCCCCTCGCGTCCTCGTCGCAGGCGCCACCGTCGCCGGGGTCGCCGTGCAACTGGTTGTGGAGGCGCTTGGTGACGGCGAAGAACTCGGGCCCCTCGCGCAGGACGACCCAGCGGGTGTCGACGCCGGCGTCGCGCACGTAGGGGAGCAGCGTGCTGAGCATCTCGGCGACGCCGCCGCCGCGGGCGGTCGAGCTGACGTGCCAGATCGCCCGGCCGGCGAAACCGGTGCGGGCCGACTCGGCGACCCGTTCGATCTCAGCGAACCGCTCGCCGAGCAGCGGTTTGAACCGCTCCAGAGGGTGCGAGGGGATCTGGATGAATTTGGGATTCGCCACTAGCCGGACGTATTCAACGCCACGGCCTCGCGAATCAGCGCCTTCAGCGCCTCCGCGTCGATCTCGTCGCCCTAGTGGAAGTCGATCGCGCGCCTGACGTTGCCCTCGAGACTGGAGTTGAAGAGGCCCGCCGGGTCCTCCAGCGAGGCGCCCTTGGCGAAGGTCATCTTCACGGCGCTCTTGTAGGTCTCGCCGGTGCAGATGATGCCGTCGTGGTACCAGGTCGGGACCCCGCGCCATTTCCACTCCTCGACCACTTCGGGGTCGGCCTCTTTGACCAGGTCGCGGATCCGGGCGAGCGTCTCGCCCCGCCAGTCGCCCAGCTCCTCGATCCTCGCGTCGATCAGCTGTGACGGCGACTCCCCTTGTCCTTTCTCGGCAGCCATCACGCGGGCGGCTGGTCGACGCGGACGAGGTTGCCGGACGGGTCGCGGACGGCGAAGTCACGCGTGCCCCACGGCCGCTCGGCCGGCTCTTCGACGACCTCGGCCTCGGCGGCTCGCACCTGCTCGAAGACGCCGTCGAGATCGTCGGTGTGGAAGTGGACGCCGTTGAGGGCACCCTTAGCGATCAGGCCAGCGACCGTGTCGTTGTCGGTAGGGCTGCCGTTGAGGTAGTTGGTGATTACGATCGAGACGTCGGGCTGGGAGCCGGCGCCGACGGTGATCCAACGGAAGCCTTCTTTGCCGACGTCGTTGCGCAGCTCGAGGCCGAGCACGTCGCGGTAGAAGCCGAGCGCCTGGTCGGGGTCATTAACTAGGACGAAGCATTGGGAGAGAGTTAGGTTCATATCGGCAAGGCTAGGCAGCCAGCACCTCCTGCGTTTCTCCAATCCTGCTCGACTTGCGGCTGGGGCGGGTGACGTCCTTGGCGAGGCAACTCGGCACGCTCTGAAGGGCGCTGTGGTCGCGGGCCCGGTAGGCCGTCGGCGTCTCCCCCACCAGCTCGGTGAAGCGGGCGCTGAAGGAGCCGAGCGAGGTGCACCCGACCTCCAAGCAGACCTCGGTGACCGAGAAGTCGCCGCGGCGCAGCAGCGCCTTCGCCCGCTCGATCCGGCGCGTCATCAGGTAGGCGTAGGGCGTCTCCCCGTAGGTCGCCCGGAACTGCCGCGAGAAGTGCGCCGTCGACATCAGCGCCGCGCGGGCGAGCTCGGCGACCTCGAGCGGCCGTGCGTACTCGCGGTCGATCAGGTCGCGGGCGCGGCGCAGATGGGCGAGGTTGGCGAGCTCCTCCGACGTCACGCTGCGAGCGTAGCGAGGCGAGGCAGCGTCAGGGACTTCTCTCGGCTTCTTTCCGTTGCAGCCCGGTGCGCGTGGCAAGGATCAGCAGCCGCACCAGCCCAGCGAGCAGGGCCAGGTCGAAGAGCATCTGGAAGGTGACGACGATGCGCGCGCCGGCCGCGACCGGGGTGATGTCGCCCAGGCCGACGGTCGAAACCGTCGAGACCGTGAAATACATCGCGCTGACGCGGTCCAGATGTTCGGAGAAGCTCTGCGGGTCGGCGCGAGAGATAGCCAGGTAGGTGAAGGCGAAGACGAAGACGAGCATCGGCAGCGCGAAGGCGATGGTCTCGACTGCGCGCAGCACCGGATGCTCGGCGCGGACGATGGCGTGGAGCTGCCAGCCGACCAGCACGACGAAGAACGCGAGTCCGACGAACATGCCGATAAGCGCGGTCAACCCCGAGCTTCCGGGGACGGGCACGACCACATAGAGGACCAGCATCCCCAGCACGATGCCGAGGATGCGCAGGCCCGAACGGGCGAGCACTCGCCGCCGCTCCCGCGGGTTTTCGGGCAGGGCCCCGCCGTTCATACGGGCAAAGAGTCGCGACCCCGCCGGACGCGAGAGCTAGGAAGGCGCCGCGAGCTCGTCGAAGCGTCGCGCCGGCAGGTTCCGGGTCGCGAAAAAGGAAGCGAGGACGAGCAGGGCGGCGAAGAGAAGGGCGGCCTTCAGTGCTTCCAGCTGCGCGTCTTCGTAGTCCTTCACTACCTCCGAGGCTTCCTTGTCTTCGAGCCCGGCCTTCGCCGCCGCCGCTTCGACTTCGGATGATGCGACAAAGCTGCCGCCGGCACTGATGTGAGTCTGCACTTGCGCCTGGACCTCGTCGGCGATGCGGGGATTGGAAGCGATATTGGCGGAGAAAGAGGCCAGCAGGCCGGTCAGCACGACGGCCCCGAGAAACGCCGTCCCCAGCGAGGAGCCGAGCTGCTGGGCGGTGTTCTGCAGACCCCCGGCCTCGCTGCGGTCTCGATCCGAGACCGCCGACTGGACGACATTCCCGAGCTGAGAGACGACCAGCCCCATACCCACTCCGAGGACGCCCATCCCGAACAGGAACGAGGCGTTGTCCAGCTGAGGCTCGATCGTGTCGAGCAGGATCAGGACGGCGACGAAGATGACGCCAATGCCAACGCGCACAAGGGTCTTCGCGGGGAAGCGCTTCGCCAACGCGGAGCCGACGAGCGCGCTGGCGAAAAGGCCGGCGGAGGCGGGCAGCATCCGCACCCCGGTTTCCAGCGCGTCGAGCCCCTGGACGATCTGCAGGAAGAGGGGGACGGTGAAGAAAATTCCCATCAGGATCAGGTTCTGGGCGAGCAGCATCGAGAGCCCCCCGCGCAGGCTGGGCAGGCGAAGTAAGCGCAGGTGCAGGAGCGGGTCCCCTCCGCGCTCCTCGCGACGGCGCTCCCAGGCCACGAAGGCGGCAAGCAGGACACCGCCGGCGGCGATCACGAACGGCGTTAGCGAGAAGCCGAAGGGTTCGAGCGGGGAGCTGTGCGGATGGAGCCAGCCCCAGTTGCTCGCTTGCAGCACCCCCAGCACGACCAGGCCGAGGCCGAGCGCGGAGAGCACGCTGCCGATCCAGTCGAGACCGGAGCTCACCTCCTCGCGGGGGGCCTCGCGGATCATCCGCGTCCCGAGCAGGATGCCGATCGCCACGACCACCTCTCCGGCGAACACCAGCCGCCAAGTGAGCTCGGTCGTCACCCAGCCGCCGAGGATCGGGCCGACGGCGATGCCCGCGCCGGCGACGCCGCCGAGCACCCCGTAGGCCACCGCCCTCTCCTGGCCCTCGAAGTTGGCCGCCACCAGGGCGACCATTGCCGGCAGCACCAGGGCGGCGCCGATTCCCTCCAGCACCGACCAGCCCAGCATCAACGAAGGCACACTCCAGGCGGCTGCGGTGAGCCCAGAGCCGACCCCGTATATGCAGAGGCCGATCTTGAAGGCGCGCCGCCTGCCCAGCAGGTCGCCCATCTTGCCGCCGGTAAGCATCAGCCCGGCCATCACCAGCGCGTAGAAGGCGATCACCGTCTGGATCGTCGTCACCGTGGTGTCGAAGTCGGCGACGAGCTGAGAGATCGCGACGTTCATCACCGCCTGGTCGAGGACCATCAGGAACTGAGCCGCCGCCAGCACGGTGAGAACTCCTCGTTTGGCCACGGCGGCAGCCTAGCTGCGCGGCGCCCTCACAGCTCCAGCTTCTTCATTTTCTTGCTCTGAACGTAATGGGGGGCCTGGGCCCAGCCCCCGCCAGACCCGGCCCCCCATTCTTTCGCGGCGCTACCGCAATGCGAGACCCCTGGAGCCACGCATTGCGACCAGTCCAAGCGCCGCAGTCCCGAGCATCCAACTCCGGGCAGTGCGAAGCAAACAGTCAGGCGATGAGGTTTCCATCTACGTAACCGCCGACCTCGGCGCTTCGGCCCTCACCAGCCTCGGCGACGATCGCGTCGACCGCCGCCGCGCCGCCAAGCGCCGGAGCGAGCGCGAGGTAGGAGAGCACCGGCGCCGCGGCCGGCAACTGTGCGCCGCGGCCGGTAGCGACGAAGTGGTGGATCACTCCCCACATCGCCCCGATCGACGCTTCCGCCGCGAAGGCGGTCGGCCGCTGCGCCGGCGGGGCTTCGCGCCGCAGCATCGCCGCCAGCTTGGCGATCATCTCGCTGCGCCACTGGATCGCCTCGGAGCCCGGCGAGAAGACCTCGAGGAAGGCGAGATCGGCAAAGGCAGGGTCGCCGGCGAGTTGCCGGCAGAGCCTGGCGATCATGCGGTGGACGCCGCTGGCCCAGTCGTCGGCGGTGAGGTAGAAGGGTTCCGCTGCCGTCAGGGTGCGCCCGCTGAGCAGCTTCAGCGTCGCCAGGAAGCAGTCCGCCGCGTCATCGAAATGGGCGTCGAAGCTGCGCTTGGAGACACCGGCGAGGGTGCATATCCGCGGCACCGTCAGCGCCGCGTAGCCCTCCTTGCTTGCCAGCCTCGTGGCCGCCGCCAGGATCAGCGAGCGCTCGTCAGCAAGTGGCATCGTGCCGAGCGGCATCTCGGCAGCCACCACGCGCAGCGGCGGTCGGGTGGTCCCGAGACCGCGCAAGCGAGTGACGTCTTCGTCGCAGAAGGAGATCGCCCACTCCATCAGCTCGTCCCCATCGAGCACCAGCTGCCGCGGCTGTCCAGAGAGTAGTCGCGCCCGCGCCACCCGGCTGCAACCGGCGACGATGCCCTTCACCACCAGCGGTGGCAGCTGGGGACAGCCGTCGAGGGCGAGGTTCTTCGCCAGCAGCGCCTCGAAGAGCTGGTTCGTCCGCAGTATCCGCTCGACCGCGCCGGCGCCGGCGGAAAAGACCTCGACCAAGGCGAGCCGCGCCGTCTCGGGGCTGCGGGCGACCTGGCCAGAGATGGCGAGGAACCCGAGCCGGAGCCGTTCGCGCCAATCGTCCTCGCCCTCGCTG
>DASSNA010000078.1:0-3171 GCA_035688445.1 Solirubrobacterales bacterium
TGCTGGAAGCGCGCGACCGGCCGCTGCAGCGGTGCGATCGGCACCACCTCGGCCGGTCCGACCGCGGGGCCGGAGCTCGAACCGCCACCGCCGGCGGCGAGGGCCGCCGCGGGGAAGGCGAGCAGGATGAACAAGATCGGGGTGAAATGTTTGCGTTTTGTGAGCAAGCGCAAAACCGTGAGGCTTTGCGCCACTCTCATGTGTGGGGCACATCACACAGCGGGTGACTGGCTGGGGTCTTTCAGACCGCTTTGGCGATCAGCAAACGCAGGTCCGGCAGAGTCCGGAAAGACTTCACGTCGACGCTGCCGTAGCCACCCTCACCCATCCAGCGGGAGACGTCCTCGACCGTGTAGGTGTCGGCGCCGGAGGTGAGGTGGAAGAAAAGGCCGAGGATCGAGGCCGTGTTGGCCGTCTGGCCGCCGGGACGGTCATAGAGGTCAAGGACGGCGAGCGGCGCACCCGGCCGCATCACGGCGCGGATGCGCTGGAAGAGCGCCCGAATCTGCTCGGGTGGGAGGTGGTGGATGATGTTGAAGGTCATCGCGCCGTCGTAGTGGCCGTCGTAGTCGACCTGGAACATGTCGCCGACGAGGTGGCGGACGCGGTCGCTCATCCCCGCTTCGGCGACGATCTGTTCCCCTACTTTGGCGCTGCCCGGGAGGTCGACGATCGTCGCCCGCAGGCCCTCGTGGCGGCGGCAGAGCGCCATCGAGTACTCCCCATGAGCACCCGCGACGTCGAGGACTGAGTGCGCCCCTTTGGCCAGCGGGATCGCCTTCGCCACTTCGGCGCTCGAGAGTCGGGCCAGCTGGTACTGGCCGCGGATGTACGACTGCCAGTAGGGATCGTCGGGGTCTTTCGCATGCAGCTCGGCGTGGGTGCCGTCGCGGACCAGGTCCTCCAGGCGGGCGTACCAGTCCCAGTACTCGGCGGTGTCGGCGAGGAAGTCGCCGAGATAGGTGTCCGAGCGCGGGTCGAGCCAGGGACGCCCGCTCTTGGTCATCTCGTAGCGGCCGTCCGGGTTCTGCCGGACGTGCCCCAGCGAAGCGATCACGTCAAGGACGCGGGCCGTCCCCGTCTTCTGCAACCCCAGGTGCTCGGCCAGCTCGCCCGGCTCCCGCGGCCCCTCGGCCAGGGCCGCCAGGATCCCGGTCCGCTGCGCCACCTGCAGGCAGCGCGCAACCGGCATCGCAAACATCGCCTCGCCGATCGGCGTCGGCAGTTTGTTGAGGAGCAGGCCGAGGCGCTCCACAGCTCCGTCGGGCACAGCCGCAATCCGCATCGCCACCACCCTATCCGCGATGATCCGGAAATGGCAGAGGCGCCGACCTCACGACTGCTGCTCGCCTGCCCGGACCAGCCCGGACTGATCGCCCGAGTCAGCGGTTTCCTCGCCGAGGCCGGGCTCAACATCGTCGACGCCGACCAGCACTCGACCGCCGAGGGCCGCTTCTTCATGCGGATGGTCTTCGACCGCGTCCCCGAGGCCGAGCGCGACGAGGTGGAGACGCGCTTCGCGCGGGAGATCGGCGAGCCCTTCCGGATGGACTTCGAGTTCCGCGACACCGCGCGGACGAAGCGGGTCGCGGTGATGGTCTCCCGCGAGGACCACTGCCTCTCCGACCTGCTCTGGCGCTGGCGCAACGGCGACCTCAGCGGCGAGCTCGTGGCCGTCATCTCCAACCACCCCGACCATCGCGACCAAGTCGAGGCGGTCGGGCTGCCGTTCCACCACATCCCGGTCGAACCGGCGACGAAGGCGGAGGCCGAGCAGCAGATCCTCGACCTGCTCGGCGACGTCGACCTGCTCGTCCTCGCCCGCTACATGCAGATCCTCTCCGAGGACTTCCTGCGTCAGCTGAAGGCGCCGGCGATCAACATCCACCACAGCTTCCTTCCCGCCTTCGTCGGCGCCGACCCCTACCACCGCGCCTACGAGCGCGGGGTAAAGCTGATCGGCGCCACCGCCCATTACGTCACCGCCGAGCTCGACGCCGGCCCGATCATCGCCCAGGACGTCGAGCCGGTCGACCACCGCGACGAGGTCGCCGACATGATCCGGATCGGCCGCGACATCGAGCGCCTGGTCCTGGCCCGGGCGGCGATGGCCCACCTCGACGACCGCGTCCTCCTCGACGGCGACCGCACGATCGTCTTCTAGCGCCTCGCGAACTGCATCAAATTCTCCACCCAGCAGATAGATAATTTGATGCAGTTCGAGGGGACTGGCTGGGCGGCCAGTTTTCTCGGTACGCTGCGCTCATGGAGCAGGCGACTCTCCCCCGCCCGCGCGCCGCATCGAGTCATGCCCTGCCGCCCGGGTCGAAGACGCCGGCGTTGGTGCAGGCGGCCCGCTACTCGCGCAACCCGCTCGGGTTCCTCTCGAGCGAACAGCGGCGCCACGGCGACATCTTCAGCGTCCGCTTTCCCTTCTTCGGCCGCATCGTCTACGTCGCCCGCCCGGAGCTCGTCAAAGCTGTCTTCACCGGCCCGCCCTCCGACTTCCACGCCGGAGAGGCCAACGCCACCGTGCTGGAGCCGGCGCTCGGGCCGAACTCGGTCCTCACCCTCGACGACGAGCCGCACATGCGCCAGCGCAAGCTGCTGCTGCCGCCGTTCCACGGCGACCGCGTGCGCCGTTACGAGGAGCTGATCGTCGAGATGACCCGGCGAGAGATGGAGAGCTGGCCAGTCGGCGAGCCGTTCGCACTCCGCCCCCATACTCAGCGGATCACCCTGGCGGTGATCATGCGCGCCGTCTTCGGCGTTCACGACGAGGATCGGCTGGTGCGGTTCGAGCGGCTGATCGACGACTTCTCCCAACGGGTCGGGATCATCACCTCGTTCCCGATGCTGCGCCGCAACCTCGGCCCCGGCAGCCCCTGGCCGCGCTTTGTCCGCTCCCGCGAAGCGCTCGACGAGTTCATCTACGAGGAGATCGGGCTGCGACGGGCGGAACCGGGGCACGAGGACCGCGACGACGTCCTCTCGCTGCTGATGGGCGCCCGCGACGAGGACGGCAACCCGATGAATGACCAGGAACTGCGCGACGAGATGGTCACGGTGCTGGGCGCCGGCCACGAGACGACGGCGACCGGCCTCGCCTGGGCCGTCGAGCGGCTGACCCGTAACCCCGCGGTGCTGGCGAAGCTGCGCGAGTCGCTGGCG
>DASSNA010000080.1:0-5114 GCA_035688445.1 Solirubrobacterales bacterium
GGTCGAAGCTGCGCAGCCCCGACTCGATGTGGGCGACCGGGATACCCATCTTCACCGCGGTCAGCGCCGCTGCCAGGGTCGAGTTGACGTCGCCGGGGACCATCACCAGATCGGGCTGCTCGTCGGCCAGCACCGGCTCAAGTCGCTCCATCGTCTTCGCCGTCTGCGCCGCGTGGCTGCCCGAGCCGACCTCGAGCATGTAGTCCGGCGCCGGCACCCCGAGCTCGTCGAGGAAGACCTCCGACATCAGCCGGTCGTAGTGCTGGCCGGTGTGGACGATCGTGTGCCGTCCCTCGGGATCGCGCTCGCGCAGGGCCCCGATCACGGGGGCGGTCTTGACGAAGTTCGGCCGCGTGCCGACGACGTAGAGGATGCGCATCGCGGCGCCAGCGTATGACAGGCATCCGACATTCCTCAGGCACGCGTCCTGACGGGAAACTGACGGTGTCTGCTTCAATAGCGGACCCGATGCCGAAGATGAAGACCCATTCCGGCGCCAAGAAGCGCTTCAAGAAGACCGCCAAGGGCAAACTCCGTGGCCGTCGCGCTTACTCCAGCCACATCCTGGAGAAAAAGTCGCCGAAGCGGAAGCGGAAGATGGCGAAACCGGTCGACATCGCGCCCAGCGACCAGAAGAAAGTCCGGACTCTGCTCGGGGGCGGCAAGTGAGCCGCGTCAAGCGCTCCGTCCACGCGCGCAAGAAGCGCCGCAAGGTTCTGAAGGAAGCCAAGGGCTACTTCGGCCGCAAGCACTCCTCCTACCGCTTCGCCAAAGAGCAGGTGCAGCGGTCGGGGATGTACGCCTACCGCGACCGGCGCAACAAAAAGCGGGTCTTCCGCCGACTCTGGATCACCCGGATCAACGCCGCCGCGCGGCTCGAGGGCATGAGCTACTCGGAACTGATGCACGGCCTCAACAAGGCCGAAGTCGAAGTCAACCGCAAGATGCTGGCCGAGATCGCGGTCTCCGACCGCGAGGCCTTTCGTCGATTTGTGGAGCTAGCCCGGGAGGGTGCGGCCGCCTAGCGGCGCATCGACATTCCTCTCTCCCGGGCGGGCCGATTTTCGGCCCGCTTTTTCGTTCCAGGAGAAGAAACCGCCCAGAAGAAACTTCATCACCAACAGAACCTCACCGACAGACACCCATCACCACAGAACCCGATGATCGAGAGTCCCCACAACGAGAAGCTGAAGCTGGTCCGCAAGCTGCGCGACCGCAAGCACCGCGAGCGCGAGGGGCTCTTCGCGACCGAGGGAGAGGACTTGCTCGAGGCGGGGTTGGCGGCCGGGGCGACGCCGCGGTTCGTCCTCGTCGCAGCGGACTCGAACCTCGAAGGGGAGCAGGTTGACCCTGGTCTGCTCGCAGACGCTTCGTCCCTGGGCTCCGGCACCAGGGTCATAGCCGTCTGGCAACACCCCAACGACAAATTGTCTCCGCATACCGGAGACAATTTGCAGGTCACGCCCCCTTGTGTCTATCTGCACGGCGTTGGGGATCCGGGCAACGTCGGGACGATTGTTCGGACCGCGGATGCGTTGACCGGGGGCTCTGTGGTGCTCGGACCTGACTGCGCCGATCCGTTCTCGCCGAAAGCAATCCGCGCCAGCATGGGCTCGATCTTCAGTCGGCCGCCGTTGCGGGCCGGGGTGGAGTCGACGCCGGAGCCGCGGGCGGCGCTGGTCGCCCACGGCGGTGCCGGCTTGGAGACGCTCGACGGCGCCGCCACCCTCTGCCTTGGGGCCGAGCGGGAGGGGCTCCCCGACGAGGTGCTTGCCGCCTGCGAGACCCAGGTCACCATCCCCCTGCGCGCGGATGGCGCCGAGTCGCTGAACGTCGCCGCTGCCGCTGCGATAGCCGCTCAGCGGTTATCGTCGCTCGCGATGCCGGAGGCCCAGCCCGATGCTTGAGCGGATCGAGGAGATCAGGGCCGAGGCCGGCGCCGCGATCGAGGGCGCCGCGAGCTCCGCCGAGCTGGAGGAGCTGCGGGTCCGCTACCTCGGCCGTAAAGCCGAGCTGACGAGCGTCCTGCGCGGGATCGCCGAGCTGCCGCAGGAGGAACGCGGCCAGGTCGGCGGCGCCGCCAACAAGGCCCGCAAGGAGCTGGAGGCGCTGCTGGAGTCCTCCGCCGCGCGCCTCGACGCCAGCGAGCTGGAGGCGCAGCTGGTCACCGACCGGATCGACGTCACCCTGCCGGGGGCGCCGCCGCGGCCGGTTGGCCACGCCCACCTGATCGCCCGCACCACGCGCCTGCTCGAGGACACGATGGTCGGGCTCGGCTACCACGTCGCCGAAGGCCCGGAGATCGAGCACGACTACTACAACTTCACCGCCCTGAACCACCCGCCCGGCCACCCGGCGCGGATGCTCCAGGACACCTTCTACGTGCAGTCGCACCCCGACGTGCTGCTGCGCACCCACACCTCGCCGATGCAGGTGCGCTCGATGGAGGCGCAGTCGGCGCCGATCTTCGTCGTCGTCCCCGGCAAGGTCTACCGCCGCGACTCCGACGCCACCCACAGCCCGATGTTCCACCAGCTCGAGGGGCTGGCGATCGCCGAGGGGATCACCCTCGCCGACCTGCAGGGGACGCTGCTGGCGATGTGCCGGGCGATCTTTGGCCCCGACCGCGAGGTGCGACTGCGGCCGCACTTCTTCCCCTTCACCGAGCCGAGCGTCGAGGTCGACGTCTCCTGCTTCCAGTGCGGCGGCACCGGCGAGCTCGCCGGCGGCGAGCGCTGCAACCTCTGCAAGGGCCAGGGCTGGATTGAGATCCTCGGCGCCGGCATGGTCGACCCCAACGTGCTCGGCTTTGTCGAGGGCTACGGCTACGACGCCGAGCGGGTACAGGGCTTCGCCTTCGGGATCGGGGTCGAGCGGGTGGCGATGCTGCGCCACGGCGTCCCGGATCTGCGGCGCTTCTTCGACAACGACGTGCGGATGCTGGAGCAGTTCTCATGAGGGTTCCGTACTCCTGGCTGCGCGAGTACTGCGACCCGGGGATGGACCCGGCCGATCTCGCCGACCGCCTGGTGATGACCGGGACCGAGGTCGAGCGGCTGGAGACGGTCGGGCCGACCTCGGCCGAGGGCTTCGTCGTCGGCAAGGTGACGCTGGCCGAAAAGCACCCGAAAGCCGACCGGCTCAGCGTCTGCAAAGTCGACACCGGCGACGGCGAGCGGGTGATTGTTTGTGGCGCCCCCAACGTCGCCACCGGCCAGACGGTCGCCGTCGTCCTTCCTGGGGCGACGATGCCCGGCGGGATGAGGATCCGCAAGGCGAAGCTGCGGGGCGTTCCCTCCGAAGGGATGATCCTCTCGGCCGCCGAGCTTGAAATCGCCGAGGAGGCGGACGGGATCATGGTCCTCGACGACGGCCTGGCGCCGGGCACGCCGCTGAACGAGGTACTGCCGCTGGGCGAGACGGTGCTGGAGATCGAGGTGACGCCGAACCGCAGCGACTGCTTCGGCGTCCACGGCGTCGCCCGCGAGGTGCACGCGATCACCGGCGCGCCGCTCGCCGCCGACCCCTGGGCCGAGGATGCGTCCGCCGAGGGCGAGGGGGAGGCCTCCGACTACGCCTCGGTCACGGTTGAGGTACCCGAGCTCTGCCCGCGCTTCACCGCCCGCGTCTTCACTGATGTAACGATCGGTCCCTCGCCGCTGTGGCTGCAGGCGCGGCTGGCGGCGGCTGGGCAACGACCGATCAACAACGTCGTCGACATCACCAACTACGTGATGCTGCTGACCGCGCAGCCGCTGCACGCCTTCGACCTCGACAAGGTCCCCGGGGGGGCGCTGACCGTGCGCGCCGCCAGCGAGGGGGAGAAGATGACCACGCTCGACGGGGTCGAGCGGACCTTCGACGCCGAGACCGTGCTCGTCTGCGACCGCAACGGGCCCTCCGGGATCGCCGGGATCATGGGCGGCCAGGTCTCCGAGGTCTCCGAAGGGACGACGCGGGTGCTGCTCGAGGTGGCGAACTGGAACGGCACCAACATCCTCCGCACCTCGCGGCTGCTGGGGCTGCGCTCCGAGGCTTCGGCGCGCTTCGAGAAGCAGCTTCACCCGGATCTGACGCTGCGGGCACAGCGCCTCGCCTCGCGGCTGCTGGTCGAGCTTTGCGGCGCCAAGCTGGCGCCGGGGACGATCGACGTCGCCGCCGAGGAGCCGCCGGTGCGGCGCCTTGTGTTGCGGGCCGAGCGGGTCGAGGGGCTGCTGGGGATGTTCATCTCCCAGGCCGACCAGCAGACCTACCTGGAGCGGCTCGGCTTCGAGGTGGAGCCGGCTGGCGACGACCTCGAGGTCGTCGTCCCGCCCGACCGCTACTACGACGTCACCCGCGAGGTCGACCTGATCGAGGAGGTGGCGCGGGTCCACGGCATCGACGAGCATTTGCCGACGACGCTGCCCGCAGTCGGCGGTGTCGTTGGCGGCCTCAGCCGCGAGCAGCGGTTGCGCCGCCGGGCCGAGGACGCCCTCCGCGACCTCGGCTTCGACCAGGCGGTCGGCTGGAGCTTCACCCACCCGGACCAGGCCGAGCGCCTGCGGATCCCCACCGACGACCCCCGCGCCAACCCGGTGCTGCTCGCCAACCCCCTCTCCGAGGAGCAGTCGGCGATGCGCACGACCCTGCTCGGCTCCCTGCTCGACATCGCTTCCAGCAACACCGCCCGCGGCACCACCGACCTAGCGATCTTCGAATCCACCCGCGTCTACCTAGCCGAGGCGGCTGAGCCGCCGACGGGACGAAAAGCGGTTGATGTAACCGGTAATCGTCCCGTCGACCCCCTGGCGGGTCATTTCGCTGGCGATCAGCCGGCGCCGTTTACGGAGCCGCATCGGTTGGCGGGGATCGCGGTCGGGTCGCTGGGCGCGCGCTCTTGGCGAGGCGGCGGCGAGGCGGCGGACTTTTTCGCGGTGAAGGGAGTGCTGGAGGCGCTGGCGAGACAGCTCGGCGCCGAGCTCGAATTCGCGCCGGGGGAGGAGCCCTTCCTGCACCCCGGTCGCAGCGCCGTCGTCTCGGCGGGCGGTCAGCCGGTTGGCTGGCTAGGCGAGGTTCACCCGGTGGTCTGTCGCAGCTGGGACCTGGACGCCGCCGTCGCCTTCGAACTCGAC
>DASSNA010000099.1:0-3236 GCA_035688445.1 Solirubrobacterales bacterium
GCGAACGGCTCCCCCTCGCCCATGAAGGCGAACGGGCCGATGTCGCGCAGTGCCTTGGTCACCACCCGCTGGTCGAAGACGAAACCACCGCTGTCGTTGCCGGCGACCAGCCGCTCGGAGGGCAGCCACTCCCGCAGGTCGGGGTGGGTGAACATCTGCTCGTCGCGTGCCTCGGGCGGGACCGCCGCCGGCACCCAAAGCCAGAGCGCGTCGAAGTGGCAGTCGAGGGTGTCGGTCTCGCGTTTGGCGGCGCCGCCGCACTTGGGGCACTCGACGTCGACGAAGTCGGGGCGCTCGGCCAGCGGATTCCCTTCACCGGTCGGTTTGATGTCACGAGGTAGGGCCACCGGCAAGTCCTCCTCCGGGACCGGCACCGGGCCGCACTGCTCGCAGAGGATGACCGGGATCGGGGTTCCCCAGGAGCGCTGGCGCGAGATCGAGAAGTCGTTGGCGCGGTAGCGCTTGGTCTCGCGGGCTCCCTCGACCGGGGCTGAAGCGGGCTCCTCGTCGCCCTCCACGGTCGACACCCGGTCAAGGCGCGCGGCGATATCGCGGTCGGCCTCATCGACGGCCGGGATCCCCAGCGCCGCGGTGGGACCGAAGCGGGCGTCGACTAGCGGCGAGACGATGACGGGCAGCTCGGCGCCGCCTGGGGCGGTGATCGAGGCACCGGTATCGACGACCGGGACCGAGCGAGCGTCGCGGGCGCTGCGCTCCCAACCACCCGAGCGCATCCGCTCCAGCTCCTCGCGCACGCCATCGTCGGTCACCCAGGCATCGACCTCGGGGTGGCGCGGGGAGAGCAGGACGAAGCTCGCCAGCCCCGCGTGCTCGCGATGCGACGTGAAGACGGTCAGCGTCCGCCCATCGCGGCCCTCGAGGTCGACCTCGACCCCCTCGCTGCGGCCGAGGATGTAGTGCTGGGTGGCGAGCGAGAGGTCGTCCCAGGTCCCCCCCTGCTCCAGCCGCTCCATGTTGCGGTCGTTCTCCTCCAGGTAGGGAGTGATCCGCAGGAACCAGGTCGGGCGCCGGATCAGCCGCACCTCGTTGTGGCAGCGCCAGCAGCGGCCGTCCTCGACCTGGATCGAGGCGAGCGTGGTCTGGCAGGTGTCGCACCAGTCGACGGTGGCGTCGGCGCGGTAGATCAGGTCGTGCTCGAGCAGGGTGACGAAGAGCCACTGCGACCAGCGGTACTGGTCCTCGTCAGAGCTATAGAAGACGCGGTCGTAGTCGAAGGAGAAGCCGAGCCGCTTCATCTGGCCGAGCATCCGCTCGCCGCACTCGGCGACCCAGTCGGCCGGCGGCTCCTGGCGCTCGATCGCCGCCAGCTCGGCCGGCAGCCCGAAGGCGTCGAAGCCGAAGCCGAAGAGGACGGCGTCGCCGCGGCCGCGGCGGAAGCGCGCGTAGGCGTCGCCGATCGAGTAGTCGCGGACGTGCCCCATGTGCAGGTTGCCCGAGGTGAACGGGCTCGAGGGCTTGACGTAGACGCGCTCTTGGCCGTCGCGCGGCTGCGGCGCGTCGAAGTCCCCACGCCGCTGCCAAGCCTCCTGCCGCGCAGCCTCAAGCGCCTGCGGGTCGTAGTTCGGTTTGCTGCTCATCTCCTCAATCATGCCTGAGGAGTAAAGGCGCCGGCTTCAGCGCCCTAAGCGAAAGTCCACAACTTGTTTCCGAGAAAGTTGAAGGGCATGGCCGCGGCGACGGCGATTGCCTGGGCGGGGAGTTCTCCCATTGCGTGGTTCGAGACCAGCAGCTCGAGGATCGCCAGGTTGAGCCCGAGCGAGGCGAGGCTGACGGCGAAGAAGCGGGCGGCTTGGAAATGCGCCGGCCCCTCCCCCGGGCCGAAGGTCCAGTAGCGGTTCCAGAGGAAGTTGTTGGTGACCGCAACGCAGAAGGCTCCGACGGCGGCGATCGCGTGGTGGACGCCGAGGCTGCCAGCGAGGACAGCGAAGACGCCGAGGTTAATCAAGTAGCCGGAGCCGCCGACCAGCCCGAACTTGAGCAGCTGCACCCAACTCGCCGGCCGCCGCGCGGCGGCGCCGATCCTGTAGGCGAGCTCCCCGGCGGGACTCATTCCCCCGCCCCGATCTGGCCCGAGGTGGTGCGCACCCGAGGGCTGACGTGCCACCCGTAGGGGCCGTTCAGGACGATCGCGTTGCTGCCGAAGCCGGTCGGCAGCGCCTCGAGCTGGGGGAAGGTCAGTTCCATCGGTTTCTTGGAGACGTAGCGGGTGAGGGTGAGCCGGTCGAGCCGCAGACGCTGCACTTCGCGGAAGGAGGGAGGCAGGTTAACGGGCTGGCCGGCCACCAGTGGCTTACTGACGACGTCGATCTCGCTTACCCGTTCCTGCCCTCCGTACATCCTTGGCACCCGGCCGCCCAGGTACAGGCGAACGGGATCGGCGGCCAGCTTCCAGCTGACCACGGCGCGGGGCACCTGCGCCGGGCCGATCGCCTGCGAGAGCGCTCGGAAGTTCGGGCGCTGCAGGTTCGGGGTCTGGGTAACGTAGATCCCGAACGCGAGCCAGTAGAGGCAGATGGCGCCAGCTAGGACGGCGCCGAGGCGGCGGGCGGAGCGGAGCGAGCAGCCGATCGCTGCGGCGGCGGCCAACGGCAGCAGCACCGGCAAGAGGTTGCGTGCGACCACGTAGTCCTTGCCGAGCAGCGCGGCGAGCGCAGTCAGAGCGGCGACGCCGAAGCCGAGGGCGAGGGCGATCCCGGCTCCACGGCGCTCGCGCCAGTCGCCGCGGAGGGCAAGGAGCAGCAGCGCCAAACCGAGCAAGACGGCCGGGACCAGCGCGTAGTGGTCGCGCGGCGGCTCGGCGATCACCTGCCCGGTCTCGCCGATCAGGAAGCTGGCCCCGGTCTCGAAGAAGCGGCTCAAGAGCGGGGTGCCTTCGATCCAGCCGATGTGAGTGGGATCGGACTGAGCGGCGATCAGCGGCAGCAACGCCGCGCCGACGAGGCCTACGGCGGCGAGCGCCGGCAGCACGAGGCGCCAGAGGACACGCAACCCCACCAGCAGCCAGACGGCCTCGATTGCGACCGGGAAGAAGGCGAAGTAGTGACTGCAGAGGGCGAGGGCGGAAGTGAGTGCCCAGAGCGCCAGGTCGCGGCCCCGCGCCTCCTCCAGCGCCCGCAGGAAGAAGTAGAACGAGAGCGCGCACAAGAGGACGAGAAGCGCGTAGGAGCGCGCCTCCTGCGAGTACCAGACCAGCATCGGGTTGAAGGCGACGAAGG
>DASSNA010000107.1:0-3499 GCA_035688445.1 Solirubrobacterales bacterium
GGCCAGCCGCTCCGAGAGCGCTTTGATCGCGTCGGCGATCGGGTCCGGCAGGTGGATCCAGTCGGCGTCAGGACCTTCCATCCGCTTGCCTTCGAGCTTGACCGGGTGGCCGGGATTGCCGACCACGGTGGCGCCGGGCGGCACGTCCTCGATCACCACCGTATTGGCGCCGATCTTCGCCCCATCGCCGACAGCGATCGGCCCCAGCAGCTTGGCGCCGCTGCCGACGGTGACGTTGTCGCCAAGGGTCGGGTGGCGCTTGCCGCGCTGGAAGCCGGTGCCGCCTAGAGTCACCCCCTGATAGAGGGTGACGAAGTTGCCAATCACCGCGGTCTCGCCGATCACCACGCCGGAGCCGTGGTCGATGAAGAACTCCCTGCCGATCGCCGCCGCGGGGTGGATCTCGATCCCGGTCACCGCACGGGTCACATAGGCGATGAAGCGCGGCAGCAATGGCACCCGCGCTTCCAGCAGCGCGTGCGCGGCCCGGTGCGCCAGCAGCGCCTGGACGCCGGCCCAACTGGTGAGGATCTCGAAGGTGGAGACGCCTCGCGCGGCAGGGTCACGCTGGCGGGCCGCAGTCACGTCCGCCCGGATCTCGCTTATCAGGCGCCTCGCGCGGTTCACGGTGAGAAGAAGGGTAGGGACATGTAGCGCTCGCCCGAATCGCAGACGATCGTCACCACCCGCTTGCCCGCCATCTCCAGCCGCGCCGCGACCTCCAGCGCCGCCCAAATGTTCGCCCCGGCGGAGATGCCCGCCAGCACCCCCTCCTCGGTGGCCGCGCGGCGCGCGGTCTCCAATGCGTCCTCGTCGCTGACCGTCAGCACCTCGTCGACGACGCTACGGTCGAGCACCTCCGGGACGAAGCCGGCGCCGATCCCCTGGATTTTGTGCGGCCCCGGTTTGCCGCCCGAGAGGACCGGTGAGGTCGCCGGCTCGACCGCCACCACCCGTGCCTCCGGCAAGCGCTCCTTCAGCATCCGCCCGACGCCGGTGATCGTGCCGCCGGTGCCGACGCCGGCGACGAAGGCACCGATCTCACCGTCGGTGTCGCTCCAAATCTCCTCGGCGGTGGTGCGGCGGTGAATCTCGGCGTTGGCGGGGTTGGAGAACTGCATCGGCATGAAGCCCTTGCGCTGCTCGCGGATCTCCTCCGCCAGCGCCACCGCCTCGTTCATCCCGCCCAGCGAGGGCGTCTCCCGCACCTCGGCACCGTAGGCGCGCAGCAGCTTGCCGCGCTCGCGGCTCATCCCCTCCGGCAGAGTGAGGATCAGCTCGTAGCCCCGCGCCGCGCAGACCATCGCCAGCGCGATCCCGGTATTGCCGCTGGTCGGCTCCACCACCACCGAGCGGCCCGGCTGGAGCAAGCCCTCCTCCTCGGCGGCGTCGATCATCGCCACCCCGATCCGGTCCTTCACCGAGCCGCCGGGATTGAAGTACTCGAGCTTCGCGCAGACCTGCCCCGCGGCTCCCTCCGCCAGCCGATCGAGCAGCACCATCGGCGTGTTCCCGACAACAGCTGAAGCCTCAGCTCCGATCTTCATCGAGGGCGACTTCTAATGGGACGGATGATCTTTCCACCCGAGTCGGCGTGCCAAGAAATAAATAAGCCTGAAATCCCAGGCTTCCATCTTCTCCTGCGATGGCGGCTCGCGGCCCTCCCAATCCAACAAGGCTTCGGTTTGATCCAGCGGAACGTCTGCTGGGGGTATCTCTGGTGGTGAAGGATGGGAATGTTTAGTCATCTACATCAACTCGATGATGAGCGTACCAAGCGAGACCAGCGAAAATCCGAGACCGGCTAACAGGACATATAGCGAGATCATGATCGCCCTCGCTGCAGCATTCCCGCCTTCCTGCGCTTCCCGAGCTGCCGTCTCCAGCGACTGAAGAGACCGGACATGAACTCGCCAGAGGTCCGCCTCCCCGAGAAACCGGTCAGAGGCATAGAGCGCAATCTCGTCCGCAGCAACAACCACGAAGGGCTGCGGCTTTATCACGCCCCAAATCGCTACCGCGGCGGCGGCCGCCAAGCAGGTTACGGCGGCTAGGAGAGCAACTCCGATCACCACACGAGCAGACCCTGCCGTGACCCGAGAATCGTTCCAGCGCTACCGCCTATCAAAGCGAGAACAGCGGCTCCGAAGCCGGCGATCTGGCCGCCTCGACTTCTAAGCGACTCAGCCCGACGCTGCTGGTCCTCCAGCAACCGCTGAGCCTCTTCCACGTACCAGGCAATGGCCTCTGCGTTCGGTTCCACCTGGGTTCAAGTGCTCGAACACGCCCATCTCTCCCCTCAGCGGCAACGAAAGCCGTTGCCACCTAGATGAAGTACATCCCACTGCCCGCCTCTTCGGCCTCGCGGCGGGCGACTTCGGCGATCGTGGTTTGGGCGAAGACTTTGCGGAGGGCGGCGACGCCTTCGGCCCAGATGCCGCCGGCCTCGTCGGCCTCGTCGCCGACCTTGCCATCGAGGGCTTGGACCACCTCGAGCACGGTGATTTCCTCGGGCGGCCGCGAGAGGGTGTAGCCGCCGCGCATGCCGCGGTGGCTGGTCAGGAGGCCGGCCCGGCGTAAGGTCGAGAAAAGCTGCTCAAGGAACTGCTCGGGGATCTCGCGGCGCTCCGCCAGCTCCTTGATCGGCACCGGCCGGTCCCCGGAACGGGCGAGCTCGGCCAGCGCCACAACGGCATACCTCGACTTTGAGGTAATTGAGATCACGATCAGTTTCTACCGCACCCCTCGGCTGGGTTAGGATCGGCCCACGGGCGCAAGGAGAGGTCACCGTGCCCCAAGCCGCAAGCGAGTGATCGGAACGTACCCCTGAGCGAACGCCCCCATTGTCTCGTGATCGACGGTCACCCCCTGGTCCGTCTGGGGATCCGTGAGGCGATCGCGGACGGCTTCGTCGTCCATGAGTCCTCGACCCGCGACGAGGCCCTCGACCTCGTCCGCGACGTCGGTGACTTCGACGTCGCGATCGTCGACATGCGCTGGCGCGGCGACAGCAACGGCAGCTCGATCACAGGCCCCGACGCGATCAGGATGCTCCAGCGCTCGAGCCCGGCTCTGGGGATCGTCGCCCACGGCGAGGTGCCGGAACGCCATCTCGCCAGCGCTGCGATACAGGCCGGCGCCAGCGCCTACGTCGCCCGTACCGCCGGCCCGGAGGCGCTGCGGCGTGCCGTCGATGCGGCGATTGCGCAGGAGTCCTTTGTCGATCCCGACGTGCCGCCGAAAGGCAGCCGCGGCAAGCTGACCCGCCGCCAGCGGGAGATCTTGCAGCTCTTGGCCAACGGCGAGTCGGCCGCCGTCGCCGCCCGTGAACTCGACCTCGGCGAGGAGACGATCAAGACCCACACCAAGAACGCCCTCGCCCGCCTCGGCGCCAAAAACCGCACCCACGCTGTGGCAATCGCAATCCGCGAGTGCCTGATCGACTAGCTCAGGCTTTGGGGCGTGGCTCGACCACCCAGGCAGGACGCCGTACCCGCAC
>DASSNA010000121.1:0-3189 GCA_035688445.1 Solirubrobacterales bacterium
TCTCAGAAGAACAAGGGGGAGGTTGTCCTATGAGCGATCTAGTCCTCGGACCGCTGCTGCGGCACATCTCCGAGACCGATGCGACGGTCTGGGTTGAGACCAGCGAGCCCTGCGAGGTCGAGGTGCTCGGCTGCCGCGAGCGCACCTTCCGCGTCGACGGGCACCACTATGCGCTGGTCTGCATCGAGGGCCTCGAGCCGGCCTCGCGCTACGAGTACGAGGTCCGGCTTGACGGCGAAGTGCGCTGGCCCGAACCCGGCTCGGAGTTGCCGCCGAGCGCGATCCGCACCACCAACGCCGACAGGGAGCTCGACATCTGCTTCGGCTCCTGCCGGGTGGCGGTGCCGCACGAGGCGCCCTTCACCGAACCGAAAGACGAGACCGAAATGGGGCACGAGGTCGACGCCCTCTGGGTGCTCGCCAGGCAGATGGCCGCGGGCGAGCGCGATGACTGGCCGGAGCTGCTGTTCCTGCTCGGCGACCAGGTCTACGTCGACGAGGGCTCGCCGAAGACGCGCGAGAAGATCCGCCAGCGCCGCGGCACCGCGACGCCGCCCGGCGACGAGGTGACCGACTTCGAGGAGTACACCTGGCTCTACCAGGAGAGCTGGGAAGAGCCGCTGATTCGCTGGCTCTTCTCCAACGTCGCCGTCTCGATGCTGTGGGACGACCACGACATGAGCGACGACTGGAACATCTCCTACAGCTGGCTGGAAGAGATGCGCGAAAGGTCGTGGTGGCACCGCCGCGCGGTCGGCTGCATCGCCAGCTACTGGATCTACCAGCACCTCGGCAACCTCTCGCCGCGCGAGCTCGCCGAGGACGAGCTCTACCAGCGGGTGCGCGGCAACCAGTGGGCCGAGGAAGAGCTCTTCGCCTGGGCCCAGCGCATCGACTCAACCGGCGCCGGCACCCGCTGGAGCTTCTGCCGCGACTTCGGCCGCACCCGAGCGATCTTCATCGACTCGCGGGCGGGGCGGGTGCTGGAGGAGGATCGCCGCGCGATCGTCGACGACGAAGAGTGGGAGTGGATCGTCGACAAAACCACGGGCGACTTCGACCACCTGCTGATCGCCACCACCGTCCCCTGGCTGCTCTCCCCCGCCTTCGATCGGCTCGAGGCCTGGGACGAGAAGGTCGCCGACGGCGCCTGGGGCAAGCCGCTGGCCCGGGCGGCCGAGCTGCTGCGGCGCGAAGTCGACTTCGACCATTGGGCCGCCTTCGGCGAGTCCTTCGCGAAACTGCGCGACCTCCTGCGCGAAGTCGCCAGCGGCGAGCGCGGCAAAGCGCCAGCCTCGATCGTCGTCCTCTCCGGCGACGTCCACCATGCCTACCTCTGCGAGGCCGCCTATCCGAAGGCGAACGGTAAAACGGCCGGCCCAAGGCCGGCCCGCAGCCCGATCTACCAGGCGGTCTGCTCGCCCTACCGCAACCCGCTCGACGAAAACGAGCGGCGAGTGGTGCGCGCCGCCTTCCGCCGCCCCGCGATCGCCTTCGCGCGCCTGCTGGCGCGGGCGGCCGGCGCCCCGGACCCCGGCATCCGCTGGCGGGCGCTCGACGGCCCCTTCTTCGACAACCAAGTCGCGACCCTCGAACTCGACGGCCGCGCCGCGACGATGCGGCTCGACAAGACCGTCCCTGGCGAAGACGGCACCGACGCCCTCGAAGAGAGCTTCTCCCGCCGCCTCGCCTAACTCGGCTGTTCCTTTTTGGCGCTATACGCCAAAAAGGAACAGCCCGAGTCGCTCCGCGGCATGAATTTGGCGGTTCCGGGTAGAGGAGCGGCGTCGTTCACGCGGAGGAGGCGTTGAATTGAGCTTGGAGAGAATGAGGTGGGTGCTGGGTGCGGTCGCGGCGATGCTTATTGCCGCCCTTACCGTGGTGCCGGCGGCGCGGGCTGAATTCGCCAGCCTCTACGGCGGCAGCGTCGCTTGTGCGGCGCAGCCGGCGAACGGCAACGTCCGCCTCTGCAGCGGCAAAACCACCACCTGGGACGGGAAAACGAAGATCGACCTCAACGTGGTGCTACCGCCGGCGCCGAGCCCAGGTGCCGACGGGCCCTATCCGCTGATCGGCGTCTTCCACGGCTGGGGCGGCTCGAAGATCGGCCTCGAAGACGAACGGGTGCAGAGCTGGGCCGAAAACGGCTACGCGATCTTCAGTATGAGCGACCGCGGCTGGGGCAACAGCTGCGGCGCCCTCGATCCCGAACGACTGACCGAAGCCTGCGCGGCCGGCTACAACCACCTGATGGACGATCGCTACGAAGTCCGCGACGCCCAGTACCTGATCTCCGTCCTCGCCGACGAAGGGGTCGCCGAGCCGAAGAAGATCGGCGCCACCGGCGTCTCCTACGGCGGCGGCATGTCGATGGCGCTGGCGGCGCTGCGCAACCGGACGATGCTCCCCAACGGCTCGCTAGTTCCCTGGCAGAGCCCCGGCGGCAAGGAAATGGAACTCGCCGCCGCGGTGCCGCAGTGGCCCTGGACCGACCTCGCCTACTCGCTGATGCCGAACGGCACCACCCTCGACTACGCCACCGAATCGCCCTACCTGGGTCCGGAAGGCAAAGCGCCGATCGGGGTCGAGAAGGCCTCCTTCGTGACCGGCCTCTACGCGACCGGCCTGGCGACGAGCAACTACGCGCTGCCGAAAACCAACCCCGAAGCGGACCTCACCACCTGGTACGGACTGATAAACGCCGGCGAGCCCTACGGGGCGAACCCCCTGGCTAAAGAAGTGGTGGAACAGATCACCACCTACCACTCCTCCTATTACATCGACCACTCCGAGGCGCCGGCGCCGCTGCTGATCCAGAACGGCTGGAACGACGACCTCTTCCCGGTCGACGAGGCTGTGCGCTTCTACAACCGCACCCGTGCCCAGTACCCCGGCGACCCGATCTCGCTCTTCCTGATGGACGACGGCCACGCCCGCAGCCAGAACAAGCCGGCCGACGAGGCGCTCTTCCGCAGCCGCGCCAACGCCTGGTTCGACCACTACCTGAAGGGCGCCGGGCCTGAACCGGAATCGAGCGCCGAAGCGCTGACCACCGTCTGCGGCGGGCCCTCCGAAGGCCCCTACCGCCCCGCCTCCTGGCAGGCGCTGGCCTCGGGCGAAGTCAAATTCTCCAGCGCCGCAGCAAAGACGATCCTGCCCGGTGCCGGCAACCCGCTGGTCGGCAAAGCC
>DASSNA010000123.1:0-3033 GCA_035688445.1 Solirubrobacterales bacterium
CCGCTCCTCGATGACTCTGTTCTCACACGCCACACAACTCACGAAGCCGCAAAAACCCGTGTACAGCAAGGGTTTTTGCGGCCTCGACGATTACGGGGTGTTCGAGCAGGTGCTGAAGCGCTTCTTTGGGGGCGAGCCTGACCCGGCGACGCTGGGGTTGATCTGATGGGAAGCGATCTGAACTGGGAGCCGGTCGAGCCGCCGAAGCGCGCGCCGCTTGAGGGTGAGCGGGTTCTGTTGCGGCCTGTGGACGCGGCGGCTGACGCTGAGGCGTTCTTCAGCGCCACTCATCCTCCGGCCGCCGGGGAGGAGATCTGGCGGTACATGTTCGACGGCCCCTACGGCAGCGCCGCGGAGATGCGGCGGGCTATGGAAAGCATCGAAGCCGTCGACGATCCACTCTTCTTCACGATCGTCCCGCGCGGCGACGAGCGCCCCCTGGGCCGCGCCGCCTACATGCGGATCGAACCCGGGCACGGGGTGATCGAGATCGGCGGCATCCTCTTCGCGCCGGAGCTGCAGCGCACCGCCGCCGCCGCCGAAGCGATCTTCCTGCTGGCCCGCCACGCCTTTGACGAGCTCGGCTACCGCCGCTTCGAGTGGAAGTGCGACGCGCGCAATGAGGCCTCACGGCGCGCCGCTGCCCGCTTCGGCTTCACCTACGAGGGCACCTTCCGCCAGCACATGGTGATTAAGGACCGCAACCGCGACACCGCCTGGTTCGCGATTACCGAAGGGGAGTGGCCGCAAATCCGCGCTGGGTTCGAGACCTGGCTGGCGCCGGAGAACTTCGACGGCGCGGGGAGGCAACGACGCCGCTTGGAGGACTGCAGGAGTTAGGCCGAGACCTCGGCCGTCCCCTCCAGCGCCGGGGCGACGCGGTCGGCGAAGGTGGCGATCAGCTCGGGGTCGAATCCGGTGCCCGCTTCTCGCCGCAATTCCTCCAGCGCCTCCTCGCTGCTGAGCGCTGGCCGGTAGGGACGGCCTTCGGTCATCGCGTTGTAGGCGTCGCAGATGTGGATGACGCGGGAGCCGAGGGGAATGTCGCGGCCGGCGCGGCCGTCTGGATAGCCCTCGCCGTCCCAGCGCTCGTGGGTCGAGCGGACCAGCGCCGCCACCTCCCCCAGCGCCGGTGCGGCGTCGAGGACCCGCTGGCCGATCAGGGTGTGCTTGCGCATCAGCGCCCACTCCTCCTCGCTCAGCTCGCCGCCCTTGTGGAGGACCTCGTCGGGGATCGCGATCTTGCCGACATCGTGTAACTCGGCAGCACGGATGAGGACGTCGAGCTCCTCGGCGTCCATCGAGAGCTCCTTGCCGAAAGCGGCGGCGAGGCGGGCGACGCCATCGAGGTGGCGCTCTAGCTCGGGTTCGCGCTCGTGCAGGACACTGAGCAGAACGCTGCGGGTCTGGCTGCGGGCGGAGTCGGCACGCCGTCCCTTTTTCGCGTACATCCGCCGATCGGCCATCCGCAGCGCGTCGGTCGGGCTCACCACCTCGACCGGAATCAGGACCTTCCCCCAGGAAGCACCGATCGAGAACCCTTTGCCGCGCTCCGAGAGCGCCTGCTCGGCGACTTCGCAGATCGCCGCGGCTTTCAGGCTCCGGGTCGAGGCAAGGATGCAGAACTCATCGCCGCCGAGCCGGTAGCCACAGCCGTGAGGCTCCATCGCTGCAGCCAGCCGCTTCCCCAGCCGGCGCAGCAGATCGTCGCCGGCGGGATGCCCGAAGCTGTCGTTGTAGGCCTTGAAGCCGTCGAGGTCGAACAGGCCCAGGACCATCGTCTCCGGCGGAGTTGCCGTAATCGCCGCTTCGATGTCGAGCATCAGGCGGCGGCGATTGGGAAGGCCGGTGAGCGGGTCGGTGACCGCCTCGTCCCGAGTCGCCGCCAGCATCTTCGTGTTCTGGTCGAAGGTGATCGCGAGACGAACGAGCACCGCGGCGAGACAGGCGACCCCAAGACCAACCGCGACGGGGCCGATCTCCACGAAGCTGCCAACGGCGAGCAGAGCGACCCCAGTCACCGCCATCAGCAAGGGGACGACGATCCGGCGCCTGCCGGCCTCGGCGGGGACGGCACCGGCGCGCACCTCCGGCAGCCAGGAGGCGGTCGCCAGCAGCAGGAAAGCGAACGGCCAGCCGACGCTGGCCAGGTTCAGCGCCTCGGTTGACTGACCCAGAACCGAGAGGTAGACGACATCGGAGCCGGCGAAGAGGAGCAGGGCGAGCGCGATCAGCGCCCAGGTCGGCTCGGCCCGCCACCGGGATGCCGCAAAAGCACCGCTGAGGAGCCCCAGCAGGACGAGGTCGAAACAGGGATAGGCGAGGCTGACGGCGACCCCGAACGGGCTGCCGCCGAGGGCTTCCAGGACCGGCGGGAAGATCAGCGCTGCCGCCACCCCGGCGATCGCCAGCGCGCCGATCAACCCGTCGATCCAGGCGAGCGGCTCGAGCTGGGAAATCCGCGACCGCAGCAGCAGGACCAGGGCGACGTAGCTGACGGGGTAGAAGGCGAGGAAGAGGACGTCGGAGGGCGAGGGGAACGGCGCCGGGCTGGCGTAGTAGAGGACGACCGAGTAGTAGGTCTGCCCCAGCGCCCAGAGCAGCAGCCCGGCGCCGAGCGCCAGCCAGGCCCGCCGCTCCTCCCCGAACAGCGCCGCCCGGGTGAGGACGATCAGCGCCGCGCTGAGGACGACCGCGTCGTAGACCCAGCGGCCAACCGCGTCCTGCAGCGATTCGCTGCCGAGCGACGAGAGGATGACGACGGCATAGAAGGCGAGGAGCACCGTGAGGAGCCCAAGTGACAAAAACGCAAATCTTCGCGGCAGCCACCGCCGTTTGGACGAGGTGTCCACGAAGGCGTCATCGACTGGATCAGCGGGTTTCTTTAGAAGAAGCGCCCCGTGCAAACTCGTCCCGGCGCTTGATCAGCAGCCACTGCGGTTTCTCGCCGCCGCGGGTGCGCTGGAGGGCGAAGCCGCCCTGCAGTTTCTCGCCGTGGAGGACGAAGACGGCGTGGCCGCGATCCAGCGCCTC
>DASSNA010000130.1:0-6141 GCA_035688445.1 Solirubrobacterales bacterium
CAGGCGCTGCAGGCGTGCGACGCCGACATCAAGCTTTCAATCGGCCAGGAGCTGACCCGCGGCCTCGGCGCAGGCGGCAACCCCGAGGTCGGGGCGGGCGCGGCGGCGGAGAGCCGCGACGAGATCAAGGAGGCGCTGAAGGGCGCCGACATGGTCTTCGTCACCGCCGGCGAGGGTGGCGGCACCGGCACCGGCTCGGCTCCGGTGATCGCCGAGATCGCCAAGGAGGAGATCGGCGCCCTCACCGTCGGCGCGGTGACCAAACCGTTCGAGTTCGAGGGCAAACGGCGGATGCAGCAGGCGCTCGAGGGGATCGAGAAACTGCGCAACAAAGTCGACACCCTGATCATCGTCCCGAACGAGAAGCTGCTGCAGGCGGTCGAGCGGCGGACCAGCGTCCTCGAGGCCTTCCGCCAGGCCGATGACATCCTCCGCCAGGGCGTGCAGGGCATCACCGATCTGATCACGATCCCCGGCCTAATCAACCTCGACTTCGCCGACGTGCGGACGATCATGCGCGACGCCGGCTCGGCCCTGATGGGCGTCGGCTCGGCCTCCGGCGAGGCCCGCGCCCTCGACGCCGCCAAGGCGGCGATCACCTCACCCTTGATCGAGGAGTCGATTAAAGGCGCGACCGGGATGCTGCTGAACATCACCGGCCCCGAGGATCTCGGCCTCTTCGAGGTCAACGAGGCAGCCCAGCTGGTCCAGGCCGAGGCCGACGACAACGCCAACATCATCTTCGGCTCGGTCGTCGATCAGTCGATGAAAGACGAGGTCCGGGTCACCGTGATCGCGACCGGTTTTGAGGGCTTCGAGTTGCTGGCCCGCTCCCCACAGCGGGTGCGGCGTCGCTACGAGAGCCGCCCGCGGGTCTCGGCCGAGGACACCGACATCAGGAAACTCCGGGTCAGCGACGACGACATCGACGTCCCTGGCTTCCTCAAAGAGTAAGAACGCCCCTTTCAATAGATTGGGCCGCGTGAGCGACGCGGCCCGGCGAACCCCCCTCTACGAGCGGCACGTTGAGCTTGGGGCGAAGATTGTTGATTTCGCTGGCTGGGAGATGCCCGTTACCTATGAGGGGATCCGGGAGGAGCACTCGGCGGTGCGGCTGCATGCGGGGATGTTCGACGTCTCTCATATGGGCGAGGTTGAGGTTGAGGGGCCGGGGGCGTTGGCGTTCCTCCAGCGGGTGCTCTCCAATGACGTCGCCAAGGTCGCGATCGGCGGTGCTCAGTACTCATGCCTTTGCAACGAGGAGGGCGGCGTGCTCGACGACCTCTTCGCCTACCGGCTCGGCGGCGACCGCTACCTGATCGTCACCAACGCCGCCAACCACGAGGGCGACCTCGCCTGGCTCGGCCGCCAGAGCCGCGGCTTCGACGTGATCGTCCGTGACGTCGCCGACCGCTACGCGATGCTGGCGGTGCAGGGCCCGCACGCTCGGGCTGTTCTGGAGCAGACGCTCTCGATCGATCTGCCGCCGCGCTTCCATGTCTCCCACGCCCACGTCGGCCGCCGCCCGGCGCTAGTCTGCGGCACCGGCTACACCGGCGAGGACGGGGTCGAGCTGCTGATCGACCCGGAGGTTGCCTCGCCGATCTGGGTCGAGCTACTCGATGCCGGGATCGTCCCCTGTGGCCTCGGTGCCCGCGACACCCTGCGGCTGGAGGTCTGCTACCCGCTGCACGGCAACGAGCTGAGCCCCGAGCGTAACCCGATCGAAGCCAGGCTCGGCTGGTGCTGCAAGGAGGAGACGGGCTTCATCGGCGCCGAGCCAATCGCCCGCGCCCGCGCCGAGGGCACCGCCGAGCAGCTCGTCGCCTTCAAGATCGAGGGCCAGGGGATCCCGCGCGAAGGCAACCCGGTCCTCCACGGGGGCGAGCAGGTCGGCGTCGTCACCAGCGGCACCTTCTCGCCCTCGCTCGAGATCGGCGCCGGGATGGCCTATGTGAAATCGGAGCTTGCGGAGGTCGGGACCGAGATCGAGATCGACGTGCGCGGCAAACTCCGCCCCGCCCGGATAGCGTCCAAGCCCCTCTACGTGAAAAGGAGCTGAGCTTTGGCCGACCCCACCTATCCCGACGACCTTCGCTACCACGAGGAACACGACTGGGCCCGGATCGAGGGGGACCAGGCGACCTTTGGGATCACCTGGTACGCCCAGGACTCGCTCGGCGAGGTCGTCTTCTTCGACCCGCCCGAGGTCGGTGCGCAGATCCAGAAAGATGCCTCCTACGCCGAGGTTGAGTCGGTGAAGGCGGTTTCCGATGTGATCGCGCCGCTCTCGGGGGAGATCGTCGAGGTCAACGACGCGCTCCAGGACGCGCCGGAGAAGGTCAACGAGGACCCCTACGGCGAGGGTTGGCTGGTCAAGGTGCGCCTGAGCGCCGCCAACGAGGTCGACTCCCTGCTCGGAGCCGAGGAATACCGCAAGTTGCTGGACAGCTAGGCGCGAGGCTCGCCCACCGCGTCCCCTAGCCTTAACCGGGTGACTCGCTACACCTCCGCAACCCCCGACGACCGCCAGGAGATGCTGGGCGCGATCGGCGTCGGCTCAGCGGCCGAGCTGTTCGAGCAGATCCCCGAGGCGCTGCGCCTGGGCAGGCCGCTGGCGCTGCCGGAGGGGATGGCCGAGGCCGAGGTCTACGAGCGCCTGGCGGCGCTGGCGGCGCGCAACGCCGACGCCGAGGCGCAGGTCTGCTTCGTCGGGGCGGGGATGTACGACCACTACGTGCCGGCGATCGTCGACGCGATCACCTCGCGCAGCGAGTTCCTGACGCCCTACACGCCCTACCAGCCGGAGATCTCCCAGGGCGGGCTGCAGGTGATGTTCGAGTTCCAGACGGCGATGTCAGAGCTGACCGGGCTGCCGGTTTCCAATGCCGGGCTCTATGAGGGCCCCTCCTCGGTCGCCTCGGCTGGTTACCTGGCGATCGGCGCGACCAAACGGCGCCGCTTCGTCGTCTCCCGCGGCCTACACCCGCACAGCCGCGAGACGCTCGAGACCTACGCGGTCGGCTACGGCGCCGAGGTGGTCGAGGTCGGGCTCGAGGGCGGGCTGACCGACGCGGCGGCGTTGGCCGAGGCGGTCGACGGCGAGACCGCCGCTGTCTTCCTGCAGAGCCCGAACTTTCTCGGCGCGGTCGAGGACGTCGAGGCGCTCGGCGTGGCGGCGAAGGAGTACGGGGCGCTGCTGGTTGTCGCCTGTGACCCGATGACGCTGGGGATCTTGAAGCCGCCCGGCGAGTGCGGCGCCGACATCGCCCTCGGCGAGGGCCAGCCGCTGGGCAACCGCTTGGACTTCGGCGGGCCCTCGTTTGGCTTCTTCTGCGCGACCGAGGAGCAGATCCGCCGCATGCCGGGGCGGATCGCCGGCGAAACCGAGGACGTCGACGGGCGCCGCGGCTTCGTCCTCGCGCTGCAGACGCGCGAGCAGCACATCCGCCGCGAGAAAGCGACCAACAACATCTGCACCGCGCAGGCGCTGAACGCGCTGGGAGCGATGGTCCACCTCGCCTGGCTCGGCCGCCAGGGCTTCCGCGAGCTCGGCGAGCTGCTGGTGCGCCGGACCGCCTACGCGCGCGAGCGGTTGGCGGCGGTCGACGGGGTCGAGTTGCTCCACGAGGCGCCGGTGGCGCGCGAGTTCGCGGTCAAGCTGGAGGCGCCCGTCAAAGAGGTCCTGGACCGCTGCGCCGAGCGCGGCATCGCCGCCGGTTACCCGCTCGGCCGCGAGTACCCCGAGTTCGAGGACGGCCTCCTAATCGCAATCACCGAGCGCCGGACGAAAGCCCAGATCGACGACCTCGCCGAGGCCCTCGGCGCCGCAATCTCCTCGTTCCGTGGTTCCTTAGACACCCATGACGTGCCTAACGAACCACGAGTCGGAGGGGTGGCCTGAGATGGCGCTGACGGAGACGCCGATGCAGGCGGAACGGGCGCAGACGATCTTCGAGAAGTCGAAGACCGGTCGTCGTGCCGCGGCGTTGCCGGCCGCCGAAGTGCCGGAGCAGCCGCTCACCGAGCTGATCCCGGCGAAGCTGCTGCGGGACGAGCCCCCGCGGCTGCCGGAGATCGCCGAGCCGGAGATCGTCCGTCACTACAACCGCCTCTCGCGTCGCAACTTCGACCTCGACACCGGCTTCTACCCGCTCGGCTCCTGCACGATGAAGCACAACCCGCGGCTCAACGAGCGGGTCGCGGCGCTGCCCGGCCACGCCCGCCTGCACCCGGCGCAGGACCCGAAGCGCGCCCAGGGGGCGCTGGAGCTGATGTGGCTGCTACAGGAGAGCCTCAGCGAGATCTGCGGGCTGCCGCACGTCAGCCTCCAGCCGAGCGCCGGCTCCCACGGCGAGCTCGCCGGCCTGCTGCTGACCCGCGCCTACCACGCCGACCGCGGCGAACAGCGGACCAAGGTGCTGGCGCCCGACACCTCGCACGGGACCAACCCCGCCTCGGTGACGATGGCCGGCTTTGAGGTGGTCAAAGTCGCCACTAACGAGCGGGGCGGCGTCGAGATGGATGACCTGCGGGCGAAGCTGGCGGAGAACGAGGGCGAGGTCGCCTGCCTGATGTTGACCAACCCCAACACGCTCGGCGTCTTCGACGAAAACATCGCCGAGATCGCGACGCTGATCCACGAGGCGGGAGGGACGCTCTACTACGACGGCGCCAACCTCAACGCGGTGATGGGCCACTCGCGCCCCGGCGACATGGGCTTCGACATCGTCCACGTCAACCTCCACAAGTCCTTCAGCCAGCCGCACGGTGGGGGCGGTCCTGGCGCCGGCCCGATCGCTGTCTCGGACCGGATCGAGCCCTTCCTGCCGCGCCCGCAGGTGGTCCGCCGCGCGGACGCCAACGGCGACGGCCCCAGCTTCGACCTCGACTTCGAGCGGCCGAAGTCGATCGGGCGCCTGCGCGGCTTCCAGGGCAACTTCGGCGTCTTCGTCCGCTCCTACGCCTACATCCTCAGCCTCGGCGCCGACGGCCTCTCCGAGGCCTCGGAGACCGCCGTCCTCAACGCCAACTACCTGAAGGCGCGCCTAGCCCAGGGCCGCGCCGGCGAGCGCCTGCCGATCGCCTTCGACCGCCACTGCATGCACGAGTTCGTCCTTTCCGGCAAGCCGATGAAACGCGCCCTCGGCCTCGCCACCCTCGACCTCGCCAAGCGCCTCCTCGATTTCGGCTTCCACCCGCCAACGGTCTATTTCCCGCTCCTGGTCGATGAGGCCCTGATGGTCGAGCCGACCGAGACCGAGACCAAAGAGTCCCTCGACGCCTTCGCCGACGCCATCGAGCAAATCCTCGCCGAGGCCGAGCAGTACCCCGACCTAGCCAAAAACGCTCCCTACACGACCCCAGTGCGCCGCCTCGACGAGGTCAAAGCCACGCGGCAGCCGGTCGTGCGACAGCCGCTCGGCTAGCTGCGCGGGCGCACTACGCGGAACCCGATCGAGGCTTCGGGCGAGGAGCCGTTTTCGTTGCTCGCCGTGAAGAAAGCCCGGTAGCGGCTGGCGGAGAGGAACTGGACTCCGCCCTTCGGCTTCGGCAGCTTGCCTTCGAACGGGATCCTGTTCTTGCCGGTGACGCCGTCGAGGGTCAGCGCTCCGCGCCGGACGAGCCCGCCGCCCCTGCGGACCTGCTTGAAGACGACGCTGACGGTCGCGTTCTCGTCGAGGAAGAAGGAGAAGATCGTCTTTCGCGGGAGCTTCGAGCGCGTGTCCTTCGGCGTGCTCGGCGAGAGGATGATGCGCTCGGTCATCGCGAGGCCGGTCAGCGACGGGGGCGTCCCCGGTGGCGGAGGTTCAGGCGAGGCGCCCGCGCCCGACGGAGCCGCCAGGGCGACGAGGAAAATTGCGATCGCTGCGAGCCGCATACGTTTGTTCAACCCAGCCGCCGCCTCAAAGCTGCGGCAGATCCTGCTCAAGCTCCAGGACCGGGGCGAAGAGGTCGCCGTGTTTGTCGATGCGCTTCAGCACGTCGGCGGTCTCGAAGACGAGGGGCTTGCCGTCGCCTGAGTCGGCGGTGGCTTCGATCTCCTCCCAGGAGACCGGGGTCGAGCAGGTGGGGTGCTCGCGGGCGCGGAGGGAGTAGACGGCGATCGTCGTTTTGCGCTCGTTGTTCTGGTACCAGTCG
>DASSNA010000139.1:0-3099 GCA_035688445.1 Solirubrobacterales bacterium
TAGACCTCCAGCGCCAGCCCCATAACGGCTCGCTGGAGGGGGATGCGGTCAGCGGGCCAATGCCGCCTAGGATTTGCCTGCATCGGAACTCCGTTTCCGGTGCCAGGCGGGGGGCTGTTAGCGCAGCGCCCCCGCCGCTTGATTTGTCAGGACGAAGCGAACCTACAGCGGTGGAGGCGGCTTGCGGGCCGCAGATTCAAACTGACCCACTACCACCGGCCCCGCTCGCTACACTTTGTGAAGTGACGGATACGCCTCAGGTAGCAATCACCCTCACCGACAAGGCCGCCGAAAAGATCGGTGAGCTGCTCGGTTCGCAGGCCGAGGGCGCTGAACAGGCGCTGCGGGTTGCGGTTCGCGGCGGTGGTTGCTCTGGCTTCCAGTACGCGCTCGCCTTCGACAAGGCCAAGGAGGACGATCACGTCTTCGAGGTCGACGGCGTCTCCGTCGTCGTCGACAAGGTCAGCATGCAGTTCGTCTTCGGCTCGGAGGTCGACTACGTCGAAGGTCTCCAGGGCGCCGGCTTCCAGGTCAACAACCCGAACGTCGTCGCCGCCTGCGGCTGCGGATCGTCTTTCCAGGTGAAAGACGATGCTGCGGAGCAGGCTGCGGCCGTCTAGTTATTCGATCTGAAGCGGCGGGGACTGCTGCGGAGCGGTTGCCTGCGCCTGCGGCACCTGGGCGTTCTCCGGCTGCTCGGCGCCGAGGGCTTCGGCCAGCTCGCCGGACTCGAACATCTCCTCGATGATGTCGCAGCCGCCCAGCAGCTCGCCGTTGACGTAGAGCTGGGGGAAGGTCTGCCAGTCGGAGATCTCCGCGGTCACTTCGCGCAGTGGCTGCAGCGCGGGGAGGACGTCGATCGCGCCGTAGTCGACGTCGATCTGGTCGAGCACCTGCACCACCCGCATCGAGAACCCGCAGCGGGGCATGTCCGGGGTCCCTTTCATAAACAGCAGGACCGGGTTGGCGGCGATCAGTTCTTCGATTTTGGACTTCAGCTCTGGGTCGGCCATGGGGCCATTGTAGGGAGGCTGAGCTCTCTGCCTCAAAGCTGGGTCGCGATCAGGCCGATGATCGCCGCGAGAACGCCGACGAAAGCAGCGAAGAGCCCTCCGCCGACGATCAGGATCGTGTGCTGGAGGCTGTCTATGCGGCCGTTGTTTTCGTCGATGCGGGAACTCAGCTCGCTGAGCCGCTGTTCCAGGCCGTTGAAACGCTCGTCGACGCGATTCTTGAATTCGTCGAGCCGCGAATCGGTCCAGGTGGATCTCATGGCCTCCATGGCTCCAGCGTAGAGGGAATAAACGCACGTGTGGCGCACGGAAGTGTAACTTTTTGTCTAAGGAAATGCGGAGTCAGCGGGAAACGCTGGTCTTCACCGAGAGAGCGTGGATCGTGCCGTCGTCGAAGCGCTCCTTGACCGCCGCCTTGACCAGCCGGTGCTGGTCGATCCGGGAGAGGCCGTCGAACTGGGGGGCGGCGACGGTCGCCCGGATGTGGTCGCCGGTGCCGGTTTCGTCGATCACCTCTGCCTCGGCGCCCGGCAGGGCCGCCTCGATCATCCCCTTCAGCTCGGCAAGGTCGGCGGCCACGGCTCAGCCGGGGAGGCGCTCGCCGAGGGTCTCGAGCATCTCCTCGACCCGGACGAACTTGACGCGCGGGCGGCCGTGCGGCTCGCCGCGGCCGACCTCGGCTTGGTCGATCGCCTGCCAGTCCTCGAAGCTGACGTAGCGGACGCCCTTCTCGCGCAGCAGGTCCTCGACCGCGCTCGGCTCGGGACTCTCCGGTGCCATCAGCGTCCCCGACTCGACGTCGGCGAAGAGGTGCTGGACAGTCTCCAGCGCGTCTTTCTTGTTGGTCCCGATCACGCCCGAGGGGCCGCGCTTGATCCAGCCGGCGGTGTAGTGGCCGGTCTTGTGGCCGGCGTCGTGGGAGTCGAGGATGCGGCCGCCCTCGTTGAGGATCAGGCCGCGCTTCTCGTCGAAGGGGACGCCCTCGATCGGGATGCCGGTGTAGCCGACCGAGCGCAGGACCAGGCCACACTCGAGCTCTTCACGCTCGCCGGTGTCCTTAGCACGCAGGGTGCCACCTTCCTCCACAAGCTCGTTGCGGCCGATCACGATCGACTCGACCTTGCCCTCGCCCTTGATCTCGACCGGCGAGGCGAGGAAGCGGAGGACGATCCGCTGCTTCTTGCCCTCGGGCTGGCGCTGCGAGAACTCCTTCAGCGTTTCGACGTTGACGCGGGTGGTCTTGTCGGCGTCATCGGACTCGAGGTAGGCCTGGCTGGCCGGGTCGAGCTCGACCTCCTGCGGGTCGACGACGACGTCGGCATCCTCCATCTCCCCGAGCTCGTTGATCTCCGGGTTGGTGAAGGCCGCCTGGACCGGGCCGCGGCGGCCGAGGACGACGATCTCGCGGATCTGCTTGCGGTCCAGCACCTCGATCGCGTGGTCGGCGGTGTCGGTCTGGCGCAGCTCGTGGTCGGTCAGCGCCAGCATCCGGGCGACGTCCATCGCCACGTTGCCGTTGCCGATCACGACGGCGCGCTCGCAGGAGAGGTCGAACTCCCTGTCCGCGTAGTCGGGGTGGGCGTTGTACCAGCCGACGAAGGAGGTGGCGGCGTGGCTGCCGGGCAGGTCCTCGCCGGGGATGCCGAGCTGGCGGTCGGTCTCGCAGCCGACCGTGAAGACGATCACGTGGTAGAGCCGCTCGAGCTCCTCGACCTCGACGTCGTGGCCGATCTTGACGTTGCCGAAGAAGCGGAAGCCGTCGCGGGCCGCGGTTTTTTCGTAGACGCGGATCACCGACTTGATCTTCGGGTGGTCGGGGGCGACGCCGCCGCGGACCAGCCCGAACGGGGTCGGCAGGCGGTCGAACAGGTCGACCTGGGCGTGCAGGTCGCCGTCCTTGAGGATGTGCTCAGCGGCGTAGAAGCCGGAGGGGCCGGCGCCGACGATGGCGACGCGGAGGGGGGTCTCTTCGGTTCCGATCTTGCTCATGGGAGCGCGAAAGAATAGGGAAGTCGGTTCCTCAGCCGACGGCCGGGGCGCTGGCGGCAACGGCGCTCGGGGTGCCGTCGAGGGCGTCGAGCGCCTT
>DASSNA010000141.1:0-2432 GCA_035688445.1 Solirubrobacterales bacterium
GACCTCGGGTTCGGGACCGATCGCTTCCTCGATCTCGATCTCCCGCACCTGTCCGGTGAAGTGCTTGCGGGCACTGACCAGCCAGGCGATCCCGGCCAGGGCGATCACGACGCCCACCGTCAGCGGCGCGTAGTTGAACGACTCCCAGGTGAATTCGTCGTTCCACGGCACCGCCAGGGGCGTGAACGGCAGGCAGAAGATGACCGTGATCAGAGCCACCCAGAAGGTCGCGAAGCTATTCATCCACTTGTACTTGCGGCCGTTGTTCCAGGGGCCGGGCTCAAAGTCGTCACCTTTCCGCCAGCGCAGGAAGATCGGGATCACGTAGGCGATGTAGAGGCCGATAACCGCGATCGAGACGACCGCGAAGAAGGCGAAAGGTACGTTTTCCCCGTTCCCCTTCAGCGCCGGCAAGGTGATGATCAGCGCGGCCGTGGCCATAGCCAGCACTGCGTAGATCGGGACCCGCTCGGAATTGACGGTGGAGATTTTCGACGAGGCGCGACTCCCGAAGCCTTTGTCGCGCGAGAAGGCGTAACACATGCGCGAGGCGCTGGTCAGGCACGCGGCCCCGCAGAACAGCTGGCCGACGACGGAGATGATGAGGACGAACTTGCCCCAGCCGGTTCCCAGCGCTTCGGTCAGCAGGGTCGGCGCGAAACCGAGGGCTTCGTTGGCACCGTCGACGTTGGTGACCGCGAAGGTGATCGCTAGGAGCACGATCCAGCCGATCAGCGCCGAGTAGAAGATCGAGCGCCAAACCCCCTTCGCTGCGGTCTCCGCCGCGCCGTGGGTCTCCTCGGAGATGTGAGCGGAGGCATCGAATCCGGTGATCGTGTACTGGGTCAGCAGGAAGCCGAGCGGCAGCACGTAGAACCAGTACATCCCGTCGCTGAAGCCGCTGTTGTTGATCCGGTGGCCGAAGACGAAGCTGAAGCTCTGGTGACCGTCGGGGACGAGGATGAGGACGACGACGATCGCCGCGACGCCGATCACGTGCCACCACACCGAGACGCTGTTGACCAGCGAGAGGTAGTGAGTGCGGCGGATATTGACGATCGTGTGGACCGTGAGGATCAGCGCAAAAAGGAGGAAGACCTCGCCGAGGATGTGCACTTCGTCGCCGAAGTTGACCCCGAGCAGGTTCACTTCGTAGAGGCCGAGCACAACGTTGAGAAAGGTGGCGCAGGCGTAGTCGACCGAGGCGAGGACGGCGACGAGGCCGATCAGGTTGAACCAGCCGGTGAACCAGGCCCATGCCGGTCCGCCGAGGCGGCCCGACCACCAGTAGATCCCCCCCGCGGTCGGGTAGGCGGAGACCAGCTCCGACATGCAGAAGCCGATGATCAGGATCGGAATCGAGATCAGCGGCCAGCCGATCGAGATCGCGATCGGCCCCCCGTTGTTCCACGCCTGGCCGTAGGTGGTGAAGCAGCCGGCGAGGATCGAGATGATCGTGAACGAAATCGCGAAGTTGGAGAACCCGCTCCAAGCTCGGTTGAGCGTCTGTTTGTAGCCGAGCTCCGCGAGTCGCTGTTCGTCACGACTGGGGGACGAAACGCTGCTCTCCATCGACCTCTCCCTTCGTTGAGCTTCCCGGGCTCTGTGAGATAAAAGGTGTGTCGACCCGACCTAATGGGTCGGAGGCGAGCCTAGATCGTCCACTTGACCCCTGTCAATGGGCAGGTGCAGAATCTTCTACCCGCCGTCATGGCCTCCCTCGAAGACACCCTGGGACCGATCGCCGCCCGCCTCGGCGACCCCGAAGGCGACCCGGTTGCGCTCGAGGGAGGAATCACCAACCGCAACTACCGGGTCCGCTTCGCCGGCGAAGACGTGGTCGTGAGGCTGCCGGGGAAGGACACCGCGCTGCTCGGGATTGACCGCGCGGCGGAGCGGGCGGCGGGCGAGCTGGCGGCGCGGGCGGGGGTCGGTCCAGAAGTGGTGGCGATGCTCGACGACCCGCCCTGCCTGGTCACCCGCTTCGTCGTCGGCGAGCCGATGGGCGGCGCGGAAATGCGCGAGCCCGCGGCGATCGCCCTGGTCGCGGCGGCGCTGCGGACCCTGCACGCCCGCGAGGAACGGCTGCCGAGCACCTTCTCGGCCTTCCGCGTGGTCGAGGCCTATGCGGCGCGGATGGCCGACCGCGGCGCGACGGTCCCCGCCTCCTATGAGTGGGCCATCTCGGCGGCGTTGCGGATCGAAGCGGCCCTGGGCGGGCCCGAGCACGAGCCCGTCCCCTGCCACAACGACCTCCTCTCGGCCAACTTCATCCGCACCCGGGGCGGGATCCAGATCGTCGACTGGGAGTACGCGGGGATGGGCGACCGCTACTTCGACCTCGGCAACTTCGCCGTCAACAACGAGCTCGACGAGGCGGCCGAGGCGGCGCTGCTCGGCGCCTACTTCGGAAATCCCGCCAACGACCGGCG
>DASSNA010000156.1:0-14055 GCA_035688445.1 Solirubrobacterales bacterium
CCTCACGATCAGCGTCCAGGTCCCGCGCACGACCTGCGCGCCGTCCTGGTTGACCGAGTTCGTCTCGAACACGTAGAAGCCTTTGCCGTCTTTCTCCTCGATCGAGAGGCATTTCGCCGTCGTCGTGATCTCATCGCCCGCACAGGCCGGCTCGTCCCACTCGAACTGCTGGCCGCCGTGGACCATCGCCGCGAAGTTCATCGCCACGTCGGGGTCGAACATCGCCGGCGCCATCGCAGGGCTGCTGTAGACGACCGCGAACATCGGCGGCGCGACGACGTCGCGAAAGCCGGCCGCGCGGGCCGCCTCGACGTCGAAGTGCACGGGGTTGTCGATCCCCAGCGCGTTCGCGTACTCCTTGATCTTCTCCCGCCCCACCTGGTAGGTGGACGCGGGCCATTCCTTGCCTACCGCGTCAGTCTTGAGTGCCATGGGCGGGCACTCTAACTGGCCGCCTGGCCAGGAGGCGCGCGGCTCTACTCGTCGATCTCCAGCACCGCCAGGAACGCCTCCTGCGGCACTTCCACCCGGCCGACCGCCTTCATCCGTTTCTTCCCCGCTTTCTGCTTCTTCAGCAGCTTGTTCTTGCGGGTGACGTCGCCGCCGTAGAGCTTGGCGGTGACGTCCTTGCGCAACGCCTTGACCGTCTCACGGGCGAGGATGTTGGAGCCGATCGCGGCCTGGACCGGGACGTCGAAGAGCTGGCGCGGGATCGTTTTGCGCAGCCGGCCGACCAGGCGCTTGCCCTGGTCGTAGGCGAAGTCGCGGAAGACGATGATCGAGAGCGCGTCGACCTTCTCGCCGGCAAGAAGGATGTCGACTTTGACTAGGTCGGAGACGCGGTTGCCGATCGGCTCGTAATCGAGCGAGGCGTAGCCGCGGGTCGAGGACTTCAGCAGGTCGAAGAAGTCGAGGACGATTTCCGCCAGCGGCAGGTCGTAGCGGATCTGCACCCGCTGCGGGCTCAGGTAGTGCATGTCGACGTGGGTGCCGCGGCGCTGCTGGCAGAGCTCCATCACCGCCCCCACCTGCTCTTTCGGGCAGATGATCGTGGCGCGGATGTAGGGCTCTTCGATCGTCTCGATCGTGCCGGGGTCGGGCAGCTCCGTCGGGCTGTGAACCTCCTTGATCTCGCCATTGGTGAGGTTGACCATGTAGCGCACGTTCGGCGTCGTCGCCAGCAGGTCGAGGTCGTACTCACGCTCCAGGCGCTCGCGCACGATCTCCATGTGGAGGAGGCCGAGGAAGCCGCAGCGGAAGCCGAACCCAAGCGCCTCGGAGGTCTCCGGCTCCCAGGAGAGGGCGGCGTCGTTGAGGGAGAGCTTCTCGAGCGCGTCGCGGAGATCTTCGTAGCGGTCGGTGTCAATCGGGAAGAGGCCGCAGAAAACCATCGGGCGGACCTCGCGGTAGCCCTCGAGCGGCTCGGTGGCCGGGTTCGCCTGCGCGGTGAGGGTGTCGCCGACTCGCAGCTTGCTCACGTCCTTGATCCCGGTAATCAGGTAGCCGACGTCGCCGGCCTCCATTCCCTGCACCCCGGTCATCTGCGGCCGGAAGAAGCCGATGTCGTCGATGTCGGCGGTGGTGCCGTTCTGCATCGCCAGGATCGGCTCGTGCTTGCGGAAGGAGCCGTCGACCATCCGCACGTAGGCGATCACGCCCCGGTACTGGTCGAACTCGGAGTCGAAGATGAGGGCGCGAGGCGCGGCCTCGGGCTTGCCTCTGGGCGGCGGGATCCGCTCGACGATCGCCTCCAGCACCTCGATCACGCCCTCCCCCGTCTTCGCCGAGATCGGCAGCGCTTCCTCGGGGTCGCCGCCGAGCAGGTCGGCGATCTCCCCGGCGACCCGCTCGGGCTCGGCGCCCGGCAGGTCGACCTTGTTGATGACGGGGATCAACTCGAGGCCGTTCTCGATCGCCAGGTAGGTGTTGGCAACGGTCTGCGCCTCGACGCCCTGGGCGGCGTCGACGACCAACAGCGCGCCCTCGCAGGCGGCGAGGCTGCGCGAGACCTCGTAGGAGAAGTCGACGTGGCCAGGGGTGTCGATCAGGTGCAGGTGGTAGGTCTCGCCGTTCTTGGCGGTGTACTCGACCCGCACTGCCTGCGCCTTGATCGTGATCCCGCGCTCGCGCTCGAGGTCCATCGAGTCGAGCAGCTGCGCCTGCATTTTCTTCGGGTCGACGGCGCCCGTGAGCTCGAGGATGCGGTCGGCCAGGGTCGACTTGCCGTGGTCGATGTGGGCGATGATGCTGAAGTTGCGAATGTGGTCCATCGGCCGAGGGAGTATGGCGACCCCGTCTCATCTACACGCCGATGGGTCCAGCCTTCCTGACAGCTTGAACACGACCGTCGGCGGCTTTCGCAAGATGACGTGGGCTCCGGGGCCTTCCGTCCATTTGGCTGCGGGTGGATATGGGGGCTTGCCGGGTTCGATGCGGTCGCGGGTGGCGATTACGTAGTCGTAGTCGCCTTCGTCGAGGAGGTGGCGGTACTGGGGACAGGTTTGCGGGGCTTCGAAGCCGCCGTGAGGGCGCTCGAGGCCTAGGTACTGGACGTGGTTGGAGAGGTCGGTGCCGAAGAGGGGGTATTGGCGGGTGCTGGTGGTGGCGATGCGGGCGTCACTGACATTTCGTGCCCAGGCGAAGGCGGCGTTGAGGCCCGGGGTGGTGAACGTCGGGTCCTTGTAGCGGCTCTCCAGGTAGTGACGCTGGATCGGGTAGCCGATGACCACGGCCGCGACGAGGACTACTAGGGCCGCTAGGCCGGGATGGGGTACCCCTCGTTCGGACAATCGCCGAGCCTTTTGGCTCGGCGATTTGAGTATCCGCCCGCTCGAGGGGTACCCCATCCCGGCGAGCCGGAGCCGTGGTGGTAGGACGGCTGGCAGGAGCGCGAGGCCGAGGATCAGGGCTGGGGCTAGGTAGCGGAGGCCTGACTCGAAGCCGCGGGGCGTGCCGTCGGGGCCTGAGGCGGACGTCGGCGCAACCAGCCACGCCAGAGCGCTGGCGAGCCCAACGAGCCCCGCCATCCCCAAAACCCCCGCCGACGGGACGATTTCCGGTCTATGTAACCGGTTTTCGTCCCGTCGGCGGCGGAGAGGGGCCAGCGGCTGGGCTACGCAGAGGATTAGGCCGGCTAGGGCGGCTGCGAGGAGGATTGGCCAGAGGAGCCAGAGGGCTTGGTGGAGACCGGGGAGGAACCAGTTGGACCAGACGCTGCCGTTGGTTAGATAGCTGAGGACGGAGTGGGCTTCGCGGCCGCCGAGAGCCTGTTGGGGGGCAGCCAGGTTGATTGGGCCGAGGTGGTGGATCCAGGGCAGGGGGTTGCCGGTGTGGATGAGGTTGCGGAGGTACCAGTAGCCGGCGCCGGCCAGGGCGGCCAATGCGGAGGCAGCGAAAGTGCGCCATCTGGTTTCTCGGGGCGAGATCAGGGCCAAACCGATGACGAGCACGGCCGCAGGGAGCAGGAAGTTCAGCTTCGTTCCGGCAGCAAGCCCAGCGGCCAGGCCGGCTACGAGGGTGGTGCGGGTATCGCGCTCGCCGTTCAGCGCGATTGCCACTGCAGCCAGCAGGAAGAAGATGCCGACGATGTCGTTCCTTGCCTCTCCCGCCTGATCGGCCAGCGCGGGCACGCTCAGCGCGACCGCTCCAAGTACCAGCGACCAGGGGGCGACCCGATAGGGGCGGCCGATGCACCAGCAGGCGACGAGGCAACCGACGAACCAGCTGAGGTTGAGCAGCGGCGAGAGCACGTCCCTGCTGAACGCCAGCATGCCCACGGCGTGGAAGATTTCGCCGTTGGCGGGGTAGAACCAGGCGAGGAACTGCGGGGCGATGAAGTGCAGCGACCACGTATCGCCGCTCTGGAAGAACCCCGCAGCGAACGGGCCGTGGTACCAGGTGCTGTCGAAGCCGGTCATGCCCGTCGAGAGCCGCGTCTTCACCCCGCCAGCGAAGTGGATCACCGCCACGACCGCGATCGCCAACGCAACCACGGTCGCGATCAGAGTCCTTCGCAGCCGCTCGTCCCGCCAGAGGGAGGGGATTCCCACCCCACCCAGCAGGTATAGGTGGGAATACCCTCCCTCTGGCGGGCGCGGCGCGAACTTCCACAGTCCCAGCCCCACCGCCGCAACCAGCACCAAGTACGGCACTGGGTCCCAGGCGCTGAAGGAACCCAGCAACTCAGCCGGCCAGATCAGCAGCGCCAGCGCCAGCACGGTGGTAGCGAGGCCCGCCGGCGCACCCTCAAACCGCGGCAGCAGCCACCGTCGCAGCGCCGCGCCGCCCAGCCAGGCGAACCCGGCCAGGAGCAGGATCTCGGCGACCCCAAGCAGGTAGCGACCAGGCCCGAGCATTCGGCAGTGCCTCGGCTATCCCCGCCGCAGGACCAGGCGCATGATCTGGTCGAGCTCGGCGATCCGCAGCAGGCGGGCAACCGCCAGGTAGGCCACCGCCCCGAGCGCGAGCCCGCCGCCGAGCGAGGCGATCTGGCCGGCAAGGCCGCGGCCAAGCGCTTCGTCGAGCAGATCCCAGACGACCCAGGCGACGCCCGCCAGCGCCGCCGAGGCGATCGTGATCTGGAGCGACGTCAGCAACAGCCGGCGCAGCTCCAGCCCGCCGAATTCGTGGCGCAGCATCAGCGCCTGGGCGACGACCGCGGCGGTCGTCCCAATCCCGGTCCCGGCGACGACACCGCCGACCCCGAACGGCGCGTACAGCACCAGCGCCGCCACGGCCGAGACGACGAGGTCGATCACCGCCAGCGCCGTCGCCCGCCAGGGCCGTTGCAAGCTGAAGAAGGTCCGGGTCTGCAGTAGGTAGAGACCATTGGTCGGCAGTGAGAAAGCGAACCAGAAGAGCGCCGTGCCAACCAGGGCGGTTTCCCCGGGGCCGAATTCGCCGCGCTGGTAGATGAGCCGGATCATCGGTTCGGAGAGGACGAGGATCGCCGCCGCCGCCGGCACCAGGACGAAGAGGATCTGGCGCATCCCGTTGGCGAGCGTCGCCCGCAGGTTGTCGATCTGGCCGGCGTTGGCGAAGCGCGCCAGGGCCGGGAACAGCACCGTCGCGATCGCGACCGAGAAGATCCCCTGCGGCAGCTGGTAAAGGCGGAATGCCTTGTCGATCGCAGCCGGCGCTTCTTCTGAGATCAAGCCGCCAAAGAAGCTGTTAATCAGCGCGTTGAAGTTGATTAGGCCGAGGCTGATCGTCACCGGCAGCATCAACAGCAGGACCCGGCGCACCCCCGGGTGGCGCCAGTCGAAGCTGAAGCTGAACCGGTAGGGCGTGTGGCGCAGGTCCCAGGTCGGGATCAACAGCTGCACCAGGGTGCCAACGAGGATCCCGATCGCGTAGGCGTAGATCCGGTCTTCGCCGTGGAAGAGCGGCTCCAGCACGACAAGGACGAGGATGATCGTCAGGTTCCAGAACAGCGGCGAGATCGCGAAGGCGCCGAAGCGGTCATAGCTGTTGAGGACGCCAACGACGACGCCGCTGATCCCGAGCAGGATCAGGATCGGGAAGAGGACCTGCGAGAGCGTCACCGTGAGGTCAATCACGGCCTGGCTTTGGAAGTTCGGGATGAAGACCGGCATGATCACCGGCGCCAGCAGGATGAACAGCGCGGTCAGCGACCCCAGCACCATCGTCGCCAGCAGCAGCAGCGTCGAAGCGAGCCGGAACGCCTCCTTGTAGCGCTTCTCCCCGAGCAGTTCGGTAAAGACCGGGACAAAGGCCGGCTGCAGCGCCGCGTCGGCGAACAGGGCCCGGATCAAGTTCGGCACCTGGAAGGCGATCGTGAAGGCCGACATCGGCCCCTTGACGCCGAAGTAGCTGGCGGCGACGACTTCGCGGGCGAGACCGGCGACGCGCGAGGCGCCGGTGGCGATCGAGAAGAAGGCGGTCGAGCGGGCGAGCCGACCCGCTTGGCGCCCGGGCGGCGGCTCGCGGGTGAATTCCTCGCCCGGTTCGAAGGCCTCCGCCTCCCAGACGGCGGCGTCAGCGGCGACCGCCGACTCGTCGGCGTTGATCGCCCGCTCGTCGGGATCGGGGGGGTGAGGTGCCCTGGGGGTCTCCAAGCTCGTCGTCGATTCGGGTTCGGATGCGACTGAGGGCGCCCTCAGTCGCTATAGTCGGCGGCCGCCCAGAGCCGGCAAACGCCTGCTGGGGCACCGGAACATGGCCAACATAGCCTCACAGAAGAAGCGGATATTGCGCAGCGAGCGCGAGCGCACCGAGAACCGGCTGTTCACCAGCACGGTCAAGACCCACTTCCGCCGCCTCGAAAGCGCGGTTGAGGCCGGTGACGCCGAGGCGATCGCCAGCGCGCAGCGCGAGCTCGTCTCGAGGATCGACAAGGCCGTGCAAAAGGGCGCCCTGCACAAGAACACGGGCGCGCGCAAAAAGGCCAAAGCGGCCAAACTCGCCGCTGCCGCCGCCAGCTAGTCAGGCGGCCCCGGAAGCGGCTTTTCTCAGCGCGATCGTCAGCGCCAACTCATCGCCGTAGTCCGCCCCGCCGCGGCACCAGAGCTCTAGGTCGGCGAGGGTCTCGGTCGCTAGCCGCAGGTCGGCCAGGTTGGCGTCACGCAGTCGCGCGACCAGCTGCTTCGCCGCATAGGGGTGCATCTTCAGCGACGATTCAACCTGCTTCGGCGGGATCCCCTCCTCCATCTGCGCCGCCGCGGCGCAGGCGCCGCGCAGGCGCGAAGCGAGGCCGTAAATGAGTCCGGTGACGTTCTCACCCTGGCCGATCAGCCGCTCGCCGATCCGCAGCGCCGCGGCGGCATCGCCTTCGACGAGGGCATCGGAGAGCGACCACACCGCCGCCTCGGAAGTGTCGGCGATCATCTCTTCTAGATCCCCAGCCGAGACCTGCCCGCCCTCGCCGGCCCACAGCGCCAGCCGCTCCAGCTCGTTGCGCAGACGGAGTGGGTTGGCCCCCATCCGCTCGACCAGGAGGCGTGCGGCCGCCGGCTCGAGGCGGAAGCCAAGCTGCTGCGCTTCCCCGACCAGCACCCGCGGCATCTCCCGCGCTTTCGGCGCCTCGAATTCGTAGACCTCCCCGCCCGCCGCCTTCACCGCTTTAGCCAGCTTCGCCGGCGCTTTGTCGCGGCAGATCAAGACCAGGGTGAGGTCTGGCGGTAATTCCCCCAGCGCCCCGAGCACCGGCTCCAGCTGTCGCTCGCGCCAGCGCTCGATCCCGTCGGCGAGCAGATAGCGGCGCGAGTCCATTAGCGACATCGCCGGGATCGCTCCCAGCAGGGCCTCGTGGTCGGGCATCCCCTTCCCCTCGCTCGGCTCGAAGACTTCCAGCGCCGCCGCTCCCCCCTCGCGTTCGGCCCGCGCCCGCAGTCGCGCCCGGGTGGCGTCGATTTTCGCCTCGTCGGTGCCGGCGATCAGGTAGAGCGGGAGCATCTCCTCGGCCATGGGCCGAGTCTACGACTCGCCGTTGCGGCTACTTGTCGTGCCCGTAGGCGTGGCCTTTGCCGTTGTTGCCGGGAGGCGTCGACGGAGGAGCAGTGGCCGGCGGTTCCGCTGCCGGCGGCGGGGGTGGGGGCGGAGGCGGCGCGGCTCCATGGGGCCCGTGGCTCGAGGACTTTTCGCTCCCGTGAGCCTTGCCGTGGCTGGAGCCGGAGTGGCCGGGGGCGGCAGATCGCACCGGAGCGCTCTTTTCCGGAGGCGGAGTGGTGACGGGGACCGATTCGGGGGCGGGGGCGGGCGCCGGTGCAGGAGTCGGAGTTGGGGCGGGGGTCGGAGCGGATTCCTGGCCGCCGCCGTTGCTCCCTCCATCTCCAGCGGCAGGCGGTGAGCTGACCTGATGCGGCGAGCCAACGGTGCCGTGCTCCTGCGCCGCTCCGCCGGAGCCACCGGCAGCCGTGCCACCTCCGCCAGTCGTTGACCCCGATTGGGCGCCGCCAATAGGCCTTGCCCCCGCTGGCGGAGCGACACCGAGCAAACCCGGAGTGTGGCCTAGCCCCACTGCCTCCGCCTTCCCGACCGAGCTGAAAGGTTCCTGTGGCAGCGGCGAGGGTGCGAGCAGCGGCCCGCCGGGCTGCGCGAAGATCGCCACCAGAGCCAACCCTGCCGCGGCGGCAAGGCCAAACAGGGCAAAGGAAGTGCTGCGCATCCTCTCCGCCAGGCTCGTCCCGGCCAAGCTGGGCCGCACGGCGTTGAGCAGCTTGCTGTGGAGACTGGTGCGCACCACTACCCCCATCGGCCTCAGGCGCGCCTCGACAAGCGATTGCGCAAGGTTCCTCAACTTTCAATTCGATCATCCGTCCAGCCGCATCGAGCCCTTGCGTACCTCGATCACCACGTCGCCGTCCTCGTCGGTGCGCAAGGTCGGGATCCGGTGCCGGGCCAGGACCGCGAGCGTGCCCGGCGTCGGGTGCCCGTAGGGGTTGTCCTCGCCGACGGAAATAACCGCGAGCTTCGGGTGGGTGTGCTCGAGCAGCGCCCCAAGGCCGGCGTCATCGCTGCCGTGATGCGCCACCTTGAGCACGTCGACCGGCCCTGGGTCGAGCGGCACCGCCTCCGCCTCGGCATCGGCGGTGAGCAGCATCGAGAAGCCTCCCCAGTGCGCCTCGAGCACAAGCGCGAGCTGGTTCGGGTCCTGCTCGGGCGCCGCTTCGCGCAGCAACTCCGGCGGCGGCCAGAGGACCTGGAGGCGGAGCTTCCCCGAGCGCAGCTCCTGCCCCGCGGTGACGCGTTGCGAGGTAACGCCCGCGGCGTTGGCAGCCACGATCGTGCGTCGGCTGAGACGGCCGAAGACCAGCCGGTGCACCGGGAAGCGCCCGAGCAGCTCCTCGATGCCGGCGGCGTGGTCGGATTGGTCGTGGGTGATGACCGCGGCGCCGAGGGCGTCAACCCCGGCGTCTTCGAGCTTTCCCCGCAGACCGTCTCCCGGTGGGCCACCGTCGACGAGCACTGCGGGAGCCCGGGCTGGCTGCAGGAGAATGGCGTCGCCCTGCCCGACGTCGAGAACGTCGACCCGGAGTCCACTGGACGGTAGATGAGGTTGCGATCCAGACCCGATCGCGGGGATGACCGCGACCAACAGCAGTGGGATCGCGACCAGCAGCGCCAGCCATCGCAGCAGCGGCCACAGGCGACCCAGCCGAGTCAGGTAGGCGCCAAGTAACAGCGCCGAACCGAGACCAAGGTAGGCGACGATCAGCCCACCACCGCTCAGATGCACCTGCACCTCCGCCCAACTCGGTGCCGCGCACCAGGCGGCGACCTGGGCGATGTAGGCGAGGAGGAGGGCGTTGAGGCCGTTCAGCGGCTCGAGCGGCAGCCCAGGCAGTTGCGCGAGGCCGGCGCTCAGCATTCCCAGCCACATCGCCGGCGCCACCGCCGGCAGCGCCAGCACGTTCGCCGCCAGGGTGGTCGTGGAGAGGGTTTCGAAGTGGTAGGCGATCAGCGGCGCCGTCGCCAGCGTGGCGGCGACGGTGACCGCCACGCCCTCGGCCAGCGCCCGGCGCCAGCGTCCCGGCCCCAAGCGCCCGACAACCAACCGCCGCAGCGGCGAGGCCAGCAGCAGGATCCCCAGCACCGCCGCGAAGCTGAGCTGCCAGCCAACGTCGGCACCAACGCTCGGGTCGATCGCCAACGTCACCGTCGCTGCCAGCGCCAGCGCGTAGAGCCGCGAGCCGCGCCTGCCGCCGAGGGTCGCCAGCAATCCCAGCGCGCCCATCACCCCCGCGCGCTGGATCGAGGGACCGGCGCCGGCCACCGGCACGTAGACGGCGATCAGCCCCAGCACCCAGATCAGGCGCTCCCGCAGGGGAATGCCCAGCGCTCCCAGCAGCGGCATCGCCAGCAGCGCCAGCAAGGTGACGTTCTCGCCCGAGACCGCGAGCAGGTGGCTGAGGCCCGAGCGGCGGAAGTCTTCCTTCGTTCGCTCGTCGATCCCGTCATCCTCGCCAAGGACGAAGCCGCGCGCGAGCTCCGCCTCTCTCGGCGGCACCCCACGGCCCAGGCCCGCGGCGGCGCGGTCGCGGATCTCGCTGCTGTGGACGAGCGCCAAGGAGGCGACGAGCGCGATCCCGACCAAGACCGCCAGCGAAGGTCGTGGAGAGCGCATCGAAAAACGCCTACGGCTCCTACGGCTGCAGCCGCGCCCGCAGCGCCTCCATCGTCGCCGGGCCGATGCCCGACACCTGGTCGAGCTGCTCGACCGAGGAGAGGCCGCCGTGTTCGTCGCGGAACTCGACGATGGCTTCCGCGGTGACGGGGCCGATGCCTTCGATCTCTTCCAGCTGCTCGACCGTCGCCGTGCCGAGGCTGATCGGCCCCTCTTCGGCGGTGGCCGCGCCCGCCCCCGTCGTCCCGCTGGGCAACCGCTCGGGGACGACTACTTGCTGGCCGTCGGCAAGCCGCGCCGCCAGGTTGACCGCTTCCAATTCCGCCCGCGGCTCGGGCCCGCCGGCGCGAATCACCGCATCGTTGACGCGGCTCCCAGCCGGCATCCGGTAAACGCCCGGACGCTGCACCGCGCCAGTGACGTCGACGACCAGGTCCCCACCCTGCCCGCTGATCGAGAAGCTCGTGCTCGCAGAACTGCCGCCGCTATCGGCGGCAAACGAGGAGTCGGTGCTGCCCTCGCCACGAATCGCCCGCGCCCCGACCAATAGCAGGGCAACGGCAACCGCGGCATAGACGATGACTTGACTACGGCTCAGCTCCGGCATCGCCGCCGACGATGACCGACCCCAACGCACGCGTGGCGCGCAAATTCAAAAAGTTGTCAAACGAGAACGCGACTAAAAGTCATCGTCGTCGTCATAACCCGCAACCTCTGCCAGCTGATCGCTGTAGAGCTCGGCGGCGGCTACTGGCGGCGACTGGATCGAGACGCAGGCGAGCTCGCTGTCGCCGTCGTTGCCGATCGAGTGCTCAGTCGCGGGCGGGACCAGGATCAGGTCGCCCTCGGCCACCTCCTGGGTGTCACCGGCGACCGACATCGTGCCGCTGCCGCGGACGACTACATAGGCCTGCTCGGCCTCTCCCGAGGAGTGAAGCGTCTGCTTGGCGCCGGCCGGCACGGTCACCCAGGTGACCGAAAGATTCCGTGACCCCAGTTCGCCCGCGTCCATGAGAACGTGGACCCGAAGCCGGTGCCATTCCTCGACTGCCGTTTCGTGCAAACGCCTGACCAGCATCGGCGGCTTTCTAGCAGAAGCACCGGGGCCCGCGGAGGGCGCTACCGCACCACCAAGTTGACCAGCTTGCCTGGAACTACAATTTCCTTGACTATTTCTTGGCCGTCGAGATGCCTGGCGACCTTCTCGCTTTCACGCGCCAGCCGCAGCAGCTCCTCCTTCGGCGCCTCCACCGGCGCCTCGATCCGGTCGCGCAGCTTGCCGTTGACCTGCACCACCAGCGTCACCGTGTCGCTGACGAGCAGATCCGAGTCCGCCTGCGGCCACGGCTGCTCCCAGACCCGCGCTCCGGTAAGCCGCTCGTAGACCTCGCTGCCGAGGTGCGGCGCGAAGGGGAAGATCAGGGAGGCCGCGGTCGCGGTCGCGAAGCGCACCGCTGCGCCGCCCTCCGCCGTCGGGTAGAGCCCGTCCTTGAGCCGGTAAGCGTCGTTGACGAGCTCCATCACCGCCGAGATCACGGTGTTGAACTGGAAGCCGCGCTGGAAGTCCCGCGTGGTCTTGTCAATCGCCCAATGCGCCTTGGCGAGCAACTCGCGCGCTGGACCCTCGGCTCCGGGGTCCGGCTCCCCTACCTCGGTCTTCTCCTCCGCCTCCTCGCACAGCCGCCAAAGCCGCGAGAGGAAGCGATTGACCCCCTCCACCCCCTCGTCGGTCCAGTCGCCGCCGCGCTCGGGCGGCCCCATGAAGCAGACGTAGGTGCGGGCGGTGTCAGCGCCGTAGCGGGCGACGTAGTCGCCGGGGCTGACCGTGTTGCCCTTCGACTTCGACATCTTCGCCCCGTCGCGGGTAATCATTCCCTGGGTAAAGAGGTTGGCGAAGGGCTCCTGGACGCCGACGTGGCCGAGGTCGGCCAGCGCCTTGGTGAAGAAGCGCGCGTACATCAGGTGCAGGATCGCGTGCTCGACGCCGCCGATGTACTGGTCGACCGCCATCCAGTGATCGACGGCGGCGCGGTCCCAGGCGGCCCCGTCGTTGTGCGCGTCGAGATAGCGGAGGAAGTACCAGGAGGAATCGACGAAGGTGTCCATCGTGTCGGTCTCGCGGCGGGCGGCGGCGCCGCAGCGCGGGCACTCGGTCGCGACCCAGTCCTCGGCTGCGGCCAGCGGGCTCTTGCCCTGCGGCGCGTAGTCCTCGATCTCCGGCAGCTCGACCGGCAGCTGCTCCGCGGGCACCGGGACGATCCCGCACTCGTCGCAGTAGACGACCGGGATCGGCGCTCCCCAGTAGCGCTGGCGCGAGACCAGCCAGTCGCGCAGGCGGTAGTTGACGGCGGATTCGCCGCGGCCCTCGGAGTTGAGCCAGGCAACGATCTCGTCGTAGGCCTCACGGTTGTGTTGGCCGTCGAAGCGGCCGGAGCCGGTCATCTCGCCGTCGCCGGGGTAGGGTAGGCCCTGCTCGTCGCGGGCGAACTCCGGGTCCTCCCCCTCGATCACCCGCCGCACCGGCAGGCCGAACTTCTGGGCGAATTCGTAGTCGCGGCTATCGTGGCCCGGCACCGCCATGATCGCCCCGGTCCCGTACTCCATCAGCACGTAGTCGGCGACGAACATCGGGATTTGCTCGCCGTTGACCGGGTTGACGACGGAGCGGCCGAGCGGGACGCCGGTCTTCTCGCGGTCCTCGGCGCCGCGTTCCTCAGCCGACTCGCGCCCGACCCGGTTGACGTACTCGCGCACCTCCTCCTCAGCGGGAGTGCCAGCGACGAGGCGCTCCAGCTCTGGGTGCTCGGGTGCCAGGACGAAGAAGGTGGCGCCAAAGAGGGTGTCGGGGCGGGTGGTGAAAACGGGGAAGTCGAGGTCGACCTCCTCGCAGCGGAAGACGACCTCGGCGCCCTCGGAGCGGCCGATCCAGTTGCGCTGCATGGTGATTACGTGCTCGGGCCAGGACTCGAGCAGGTCGAAGTCGGCGAGCAGGCGGTCGGCGTAGTCGGTGATGCGGAAGAACCACTGCTCGAGGTTGCGCTGGATGACCTCGGTGCCACAGCGCTCACAGCGACCGTCGACCACCTGCTCATTGGCCAGCACGGTGGCGTCTTTCGGGCACCACTGCACCGGCGCCTCGGTCCGGTAAGCGAGGCTGCGCTCGAACAGCTGCAGGAAGATCCACTGGGTCCAGCGGTAGTACTCGGGGGTGTGGGTGGCGAGTTCGCGGCTCCAGTCGATCGAGATCCCCCACTCGCGGAACTGGCGGCGGAAGGAGTCGATCGAGCGCTCGGTGGCGACGCGCGGGGGTTCGCCGGTTTTGATCGCGTTGTTCTCCGCCGGCAGGCCAAAGGAGTCGTAGCCCATCGGGTGGATCACCTCGAAACCGTGGCGGCGGCGGAAGTGGGCGATCGCATCGCCGACCGCGTAGCACTTGAGGTGACCGACGTGAGGCTCGCCCGAGGGGTAGGGAAGCATCTCCAGCACGTAGGACTTCGGCTTCGCGTCGTCAAAGCCGGGTTGGCCCGGGTTCGCGACCTCCCAGGTCTTCTCCTCGGCCCAGACCCGCTGCCACTTCGCCTCGATCTCTTTGGGGTCGTATCCCGCCATGGAGCGGCGATCTTACGCGGCGACAAGCCCGCCGCGACGGCGGGGCTCTCGCCTTCCTCCTAGTACGGGAAGGAGTAGGTGACCGAGGAGAGCGAGCGCAGGATGTGGGGCCAGACGTAGACCTCGATCGTCGCCGCGAGGATCAGGGTGGGGATCGCGAGGAGGACGGTGACAAAGGTGGCGGCGAGGAGCTGGTTCCACTCGCCGCGGCGACTGGCGATCAGCCAGGCGGCGAGCGGGAGGAAGAGCGCGGTCAGCTCGGGGATCGCGTGCGGGAGGACGCTGAGGATCAGCTCGAAGCGGGAGATGTGCAGCTGGTAGGAGAGGGTCGAGCCCTGGAAGCCGAGGTAGAGCGCCTGGGT
>DASSNA010000158.1:0-6570 GCA_035688445.1 Solirubrobacterales bacterium
CGACCGTGAGCGGCTGAGCGGGTTCGCCCCGCTCGTCCTGCTCGCTGTCGCGATGGCCGCCGCCGCGGCCCTGCTGCTCCACTACGGCTCCGGCCTGACCTTCTTCCAGGACTCCTGGGAGTTCCTCATGCACCGGCGGCATCTCAGCGTCGACGCTGTCCTCGACCCCCACAACGAGCACATCGTCCTGCTGCCGGTGCTGATCAACCAGGCGCTGCTGCAGACCTTCGGGATGAGCTCGATGACGCCCGAACTGGTGGTCCTTGTCGCCCTGCTGATGGGCGCCGCCGCGCTCGTCTTCGTTTACGTTCGCCGCCGGCTCGGCTCCTGGCCGGCGCTCTTCGCGACGGCGCTGCTGCTCTTCCTCGGGCCGGCCTGGCAGGACTTCCTCTGGCCCTTCCAGATCGGCTTCGCCGGCTCGGCCCTGACGGGGATGGCGATGCTGCTAGCTCTGGAGGAAGAGGACCGCCGCTGGGACCTCGCGGCCTGCGCCTTCCTGGCGCTTTCGATCGCCTTCTCCAGCCTCGGCCTGCCCTTCGCCGTCGCGGGCGCGGTCCAGCTCCTGCAGCAGCGCCGCCAGGGTGGGTTGCGGCGGGCCTGGATCGTCGGTGTGCCGCTGCTGTTCTACGCGGGCTGGTACGCCGGCTGGGGCCATACCGCCGAAAACCACCTCACCGGCCACAACGTCCTGCACTCACCGAGCTACGTCTGGGAAGGCCTCAGCGCCTCGCTCGATGCGGTGCTGGCGCTCGGCACGATCGCGAACGAAGTCGTCGGGCGCTCGAAATGGGGCGCGCCGCTGCTGATCGTCCTTCTCGTCCTCGTCGCCTACCGCGGCTTCCGGCGACGGGGCTTCTACCCGGGGTTGTGGCCTGTCCTCGCCGCGACCGCCACCTTCTGGTTCCTCGCCGCCTTCAACACGATGCCGGGCCGCGAGGCCTACTCCAGCCGCTACCTCTACGTCGGCGGGCTCTTCGCCATCCTCCTCGCCGCCAACCTGCTCCAAGGCATCAGGCTCGACCGCCGCATCCTGCTCGCAGCCGGTGCCCTCACCACGGTGGTGGTTGGCTTCAACCTCGTTCCCCTGCGCGAAGGAAGGGACTTCTTCAGGGACCAGACGGTGCTGACCCGGGCCGACCTCGGTGCGCTCGAAATCGCCGAACGCACGGTCGAACCGTCTTTCGTCTTCACTCCGGAAATCGACGGTACTGTCTTCCTCAACGAAATCGAAGCCGGCAACTACCTACAGGCGGTGCGCGAACACGGCTCACCCGCCTATAACCCCGCGCAGCTGGCGAGTGCCCCCGAGGAAGGACGCCTGCACGCCGACCTGGTCCTCGCCAACGCGCTGCCGCTGGGGATCGAACCCGAAAGCGACCTCGCCCCGCCGCCGGGCGCTCGTTGCAGGCGGATCCCGGCTGGTTCCTCCCGCCCGATCCCGCTGCATCCCGGGACGGCGACCGTCCAGTTCGCGGCTGGCGGCCCAGGGGCAGTGCGCCTGCGGCGTTTCGCCGTCGGCGAGTACCCGCTGGTCACCGAAGACCTCGCCGCCGGCACCACCACCGCGCTCTACATCCCCCGCGACCGCTCGCGGCGGCCCTGGAGGCTGCAGGTGGAAGCCCCGGGCGGCGCGACCGTCTGCAACTAGCGACGCCTCAGTGCCGGCGACGCCGCGGCTTGATCGTCAGCTTGCGCGAGATCGCGGCGGCGTAGCTGCCTTCGGCTTTGATGGTCGCTCTGAAGCCGGAGCGGCGGCTGATCCGGGGACGGAAGCGGGCCGAGCAGACGCGGTCGAGGTGGCGGGTGCCGATCAGCTGCCGGCCGCGCCAGAGCGAGACCGGGCTGCCCCGCCGGCTTTCCTCGCAAGGGGCCACGAAGACGCTAATCAGGGCGCGATGGTGGCGCAGGACCCTGCGGCTGGTGGCGCGGATGCCGACGAAGGAGGGCGTCGGGGGAGGGGGAGTGGCGGTGGGGCAGGTGGCGCTTTCCGGCCCAAGGAGCCGGTAGACGGGGCCGTTGCCCGAGATCGCGTAGAGCCGCCCGCAGGAGTCCTCGCCGAGGGAGTCGAGTTCTTCGATTTCCACGCCCTCGGAGCGATCGAGGCTGGCGAAGGGAAGCGCCGGGAACAGGGAGCGGACTTCGCCCGTGCAGTGGTCGCCGTAGACGTAGCGGCCGTCGAGGTCGCCGAGGCCCGGCCCGTGGGCGACGTAGCCGCCGATGATCGCGCAGCCGTGGGCGCTGCCGTCTTCGGGATCTTCGTGCGGGTAGTCGAAGATCGGTTCGGCGAAGCCGCTGGGTGGGATGGTTTTGCAGGCGGGTTCGTCGGTCGCCGGTCCTTTGATGAACCCCTCGCGGCAGTTCCAGCCGTAGTTGGCGCCGGCGCCGAGGCCGGGGGCGGCGGCGTAGTCGACCTCCTCGCGGGCGTCCTGACCGACGTCGCCGATCGTCAGCGCCCCGGTCAGGCGATCGAAAGAGAAGCGAAAGGGGTTGCGCAGGCCGTAGGCCCAGATCTCGTCGCGACCGGCTTTGCCGAGGAAGGGATTCCCCGCGGGGGACGTGTAGGGGAGCACCCCGGCCTGGTTGGGGTCGATGCGGAGGATCTTGCCGAGCAGGGTTTCGAGGTTCTGGGAGTTGTGGTGTTCGTCGTCACCGCCCCCGCCGTCGCCAGTGGAGATGAAGAGGTCGCCTTCGGGCCCGAACTGGAGCTGGCCGCCGTAGTGGTTGTCGTCTTCGGGATGGGGGATCGTCAGCAGGTTGCGGAGGGTCGAGGTGAGGGCGGTGGAACCGGTCGCCCGCATTTCGGCGACATGAATCTCGCCCGGTTCTTCTTCCCCGGTGTAGTCGACGAAGAAGCGGCCGCTCTGGTCGAAGTCGGGCGAGAGGGCGATCGAGAGCAGTCCCTGCTCGCCGCCGCAGCAGGCGACCTGCAAGCGGAGATCAGCAAAGGTCTGCGCCGAGCCGTTTTCGACCTCGACGACGATGCCGCTGCGCTCGACCACGAAGAGGCGGTCGGGGTTGCCGGGGTCGGAGGTGACGTAGATCGGTTCGTCGAAGTTGCCGATTTGCTGCAGGGATAGCGCCTGAGCGCTGCCGGTCCAGAGCGCCAGCGTGAGGATGCACGCCAACGCGACTTTGCCCGCTGCCCGGATCACCATGCTCAAGTTAGCTAACCCGCTACCCGTTTTCGGGATGTGGTGAATCGAACGTCCAGCCACGCAGTGGCGGCAACTCGGTCCCTGTCACAGCGACGGCCGCCGCATACTCGGGGTCGACCGTGAGCGTCTCCACCACCACCGGCGGCGAGTTTGGAGGCGGCAGCGAACCGATTCCGCTCCCCAGGCACTTCAGCCGCGCCTCGTGGCAGGCCCAGCGCCGGTAGAAGGTCGCTTCCCGCTCCGCCTCCGGGGCCTCCTTGATCGCCGCCGCGTCGGCGGGCAAGAGCGCTCGTTCGGCCAGGGCGATCAGGTCCCGCCCCGGCTTGATCCGCTCGACGTCGACGCCGACCTCGCGGTTCCCGCAGATGGCGATCAGTGCCAGCGCCTCGGAATGGCTGAGGTTGAAGTGGAGCTGCTCGCCGGCCAGCCGCGGCTTTCCGTGCTCACCCGCGGTGAGTTCGATCTCTCCTGGCCCCTCCTCGAGGTACCGAGCCAGCACCTGCCGCAGCGCCGCTTTGGAAGACGGCTCTTGCGCGCTCTCCGGCTTGAGCTGCCACACGTGCACCTCGCCCAGCGGCGGGTCCAAGCGATCGGGGGCTGGGAGGAACTCCAAGTGCGGTGATTGTAGTGCCGTGTGGGTGATACCTTCGCGACCCTTGAACCGGCTGTTGATTACCGGCGGGGCGGGGTTCGTCGGCTCGAACCTGGCTGTCTCCCTCGCAAGCAGGCATCCCGATTGGGAGGTCCTCGCCTTCGACAACCTCTATCGCAAAGGCTCGGAGCTGAACCTGCCGCGGCTGGAGGCGGCCGGGGTGGAGTTCGTCAAAGGGGACGTCCGCGAGCCCGCTGACCTCACTGCGCTGCCGCCGATCACGGCGCTGGTCGAGTGCTCCGCCGAGCCCTCGGTAATGAGCGGAGTGGATGGCGACACCTCCTACCTCCTCCACACCAACCTCACCGGGGCTTACAACTGCCTCGAGCTGGCCCGCCGCGACGGCGCCTTCCTCGTCTTCCTCTCGACCAGCCGCGTCTACCCGGTCGCTCCCCAGGTCTCGCTGCGTCTGGAGGAGGCGCCGACCCGGTTCGAGCTCGCCGCCGAGCAGGACGTGGCGGGGGTCTCCCCGGCCGGGATCGCCGAGGACTTCCCGCTGGAGGGCGCGCGCACCCTCTACGGCGCCACCAAGCTCGCCGCCGAGCTCCTGATCGAGGAGTACCGGGCGGGCTTCGGCCTGCCGGCGGTGATCGACCGCTGCGGCGTCATAGCCGGCCCCTGGCAGATGGGAAAGGTCGATCAGGGGGTATTTACCCACTGGATGCTCGCCCACCGCTTCCGCAACCCGCTCAGCTACATCGGTTTCGGTGGGCATGGCAAGCAAGTGCGGGATCTGCTCCACGTCGAGGACCTGGTCGACCTGGTCGAGCGCCAGCTGCTCGATCCGTCGGGCTGGGACGGGCGCACTGTGAACGTCGGCGGCGGCCGCGAGTGCAGCCTCTCCTTGCTGGAGACGACCGAGATTTGCCAGCGCCTGAGCGGCAACGAGGTGCCGATCACGCCGGTGGAGGAGACGCGGCAGGGGGACGTGCCGATATACCTCTCGGACTGCACCAAGCTTTTCGGCCTGGACGAGTGGCGGCCGCGGCGCAGCGCCGAACAGGTGCTGGCTGACATCAACGACTGGATCGCCACCGACGAGGAGCGGATCGCCCAGGCGCTGCAAATCGACACCCCAGCGGGGGGAAGGGAGTAGTAAGGAATGCCGGTCGCGATCATCACGGGGGCCGGGGGCCTGATCGGCTCCGAGGCGGTCGAGTTCTACGTCGGCCAGGGCTTCGACGTCGTCGGGATCGAGAACGACATGCGGGCCAGTTTCTTCGGCCCCGAGTCTTCGACCTCCCACGTCACCGAGCGGCTCGTCAGCGAGCACGCCGAGTTTCGCTGGGAGAACGCCGACATCCGCGATCGCGACGCGGTCGACCGGATCTTCGCCGAGCACGCGGGGTCGATCGAGCTGGTGATCCACACCGCCGCCCAGCCCTCGCACGACTGGGCGGCCAGCGACCCTCAAACCGACTTCGGCGTTAACGCCAACGGCACCCTCAACCTGCTCGAGGCCGCCCGCGCCCACTGCCCTGAGGCCCCCTTCGTCTTCTGCTCGACCAACAAGGTCTATGGCGACACTCCAAATCGCCTGCCGCTGCAGAGCCTCGAGAAACGGTTGGAGCTACCGGAGGATCACCCCTACTACAAGGGCATCGACACCTCGATGTCGATCGACTCCTCGACCCACTCGCTGTTCGGCGTCTCCAAGTGCGCCGCCGACCTGCTGGTCCAGGAGTACGGCCGCTATTTCGAGATGCCCACCGTCGCCTTCCGCGGCGGCTGCCTGACCGGGCCCCAGCACGCGGGGGCGAAGCTGCACGGCTTCCTCGCCTACCTGATGAAGTGCACGGTCACCGGCACGCCCTACACCGTCTTCGGCTACGAGGGCAAGCAGGTCCGCGACAACATCCACAGCGCCGACCTGATCGCCGCCTTCGAGGCCTACCGCAAGGCGCCGCGTCCGGCGGCCGTCTACAACATCGGCGGTGGCCGCTTCAGCAACTGCTCGATGCTGGAGGCGATCGACGTCTGCGAGCGGATCTCCGGCCGCGAGCTGCAGTGGGAGATGGGCGAGGAGCCGCGGATCGGCGACCATCGCTGGTGGATCTCCGACCTCGAGCCCTTCCAGGCCGACTACCCGGACTTCGAGCTCCGCTATGGGATCGACGACATCCTGCAGGAGATGTACGAGCAGAACCTCGAGCGCTGGGTCGGCGCCACGGCCTGAGCTAGAAGGCGCCGCGGCCGATGATCGCTGCGGCAATGACCAGGATGCCGCCGAACAGCGTGTGCTGTAGACGGTCGAAACGCTCGTTGAGTGCGTGGAAGCTCTTTTCTCTTCGTGCTTCCACTTCAGCGAATTTCGCGTCGCTGCGTGCCTCTATGCTCGTAATCCGCGCGTCCAGGCGGTCGAAGCCTTCCCGCATCTCCGCCTTCAACTCGGCGAAGCCGTCGTCGACTTTCTTGTTGAGGTCGTCGAGGCGCTCGTCGGTCCAGGTCTCTCTCGGCATCATCACCGCCACGATCATAGCGTAATGTTTTAGCTGCAACGAAACACGCGCAGAAGCAAAAATTAGCTGCACTCAATGGCTACCGCTTGCGCACGAGCAGTTGGTAGCCGCTGTAGTCGTGCAGCAGCACGAATTCGTCTTCCATGTACTTGACGAGGGGGCGGCGCGGGATCGGCCGGTTGCCCGAGAAGCCGGCCCAGAAGGCGAGCAGGTCCGGCTTGTAGACCATGCAGAAGCGGGGGATGTGGCGCACCTCGGCGACTATCCGCCGCTGTTCTGAGGCGTTGACGAAGAACACCCACGG
>DASSNA010000162.1:0-8943 GCA_035688445.1 Solirubrobacterales bacterium
CTGCACGAGCGCTTCTACTCGCGCGGGCTCGGCGACTTCGGCGACAAAGTGCTCTCGGCGATGCGCAAACAGTTCGGCGGTCACGACGAGAAGAAGGACTGACCCGATGCCGATCGAGCTCGAGGTGGCCGGTGACGAAAAGGCCGCCTCGCGGCGGGCGGCGGAGCTGATCGCCGAGGCCGGGGCCGAGGCGGCGGCCGAGCGCGGCCGCTTCGCCTTCGCGATGAGCGGCGGCCGGAGCCCCTGGGCGATGCTGGCGATCCTCGGCGAACTCGAGGAGATGCCCTGGGACCGGACGGAGCTATTCCAGGTCGACGAGCGCGTCGCCGCCCCCGGCGACGAGGCCCGCAACCTCACCCACATGGTGCTCGGGCTCTCGATGGCCCACCAGGCGGCGCTGCGGCCGATGCCGGTCACCCAGCGCGACCTCGACGCCGCCGCCCGCGAGTACGAAACGGCGCTGCCCGAGCGCTTCGACCTCGTCCACCTCGGCCTCGGCCCCGACGGCCACACCGCCTCGCTCGTCCCCGGTGACCCCGTGCTGGAGGTCACCGACCGCCGCGTCGCGATCACCGGCGGCGAGTACCAGGGCCACCGCCGCATGACCCTCACCTATCCCGCCCTCGCCAAGGCCCGCCAGATCCTCTGGCTCGTCACCGGACCCGACAAGCGCGAGCCGCTGCAGAAGCTCCTCTCCGGCGACGAATCGATCCCCGCTGGCCGCGTCCGCAACGAGAACGTCATCGTGGTCGCAGACGAGGCGGCCGCTGGTTAGTCCAGCGAGAGGGCGGCCTTTACTTCGTCCAGCTTCTTCACCCGCGGGTCGTCGCTGCCGACCATCCGCCCCAGCCAGGTTTCGATTTCCCCGAGGTCAAGTGGGTCGGTGGCAACGAGGATCTGTTCGATGTCGATCCAGTCCTTCGGGCGGTCGAACATCGCCTTGCAGACGGCGAGATGCTCGGGGGAGAGGATCGGGATCGTCTCGTCGGCGAATGGCACCCGGCGGGCGCTGCGGCGCATCTCGTCATGGAAAGGGTCGTAGGAGAAGAAGAGATCGACCGGATTGCGGTCCCACCAGATCCGGACCTGGCCGTCGCGGCTCAGCTCCTCTTCGTCGACATCTACGTTGACGCCAAGGGGTGCGAGCGCGTCACGGACGTCGGGCCAGCGCTCGGTCGGAACGAAGACGTTGACGTCGACGTCGATCGTCGTCCGCGGCTCGGCGTAGTAGGCGAGGGCTAGGGCGCCGCCGATCGCGTGGGGGACCTTGGCTGCGGTCAGAGCGCGATGGATCGCCGTGACCTTGTTCGGCAAAGAGGGGGAGCTCGGCTGCCCGGTCTGCCGTTCCGCCATCGCTAGACCGATTTCAGTCGAGGAAAGCCGATCTCGTGGGGACGGGAACGAATCGGCAAGGCATCCGCCAGTTCCAGCAGGTCACGCAAAGCCTGGGCGCGCTCTTCGGGGGCCGCACCGATCCACTCGCTTGCCGCCCGGGCTGCGTCGGAGACGAGGTTGGTTGCGCCTGCCGGTTGATTGCTGCCCTCTTCCCCCGTCAGCGCATCCAAGAGCAGGCGGCGCAGCAGGGGGCGGGGTCGGTCCCCAGAGGCAATCCGTCGCAGGGCTTTCTTCGTAGCTTCATCCAGCTCTGAGTCCTGGATTGGAGCCCCTGCCTTGAGGGCGGCTTTCTTCAGCTCCTCCGGGGTGGGCGGTTTGTCGGCAGTCGCCTGAACCCTCTCGACAACCTCATCGGTCAGCTCTCGAAAGGTCGCCAGCGTACGACTGCGGGGCCCCTTCTCGGTGACCTTCGACTCGCGGACCTCAAAACGACCGGGGTGGGTCGCTACCACGTAAGCCATAGTGGGAAAATCTTACCACTAGGTGCGCAAGGCCCCCGGAATTCGGCGAAATCGATGTTCTGCGGCTGAGTTGGCACGAAGCCTCATCTTTCTGCGCGCCACGCGTGATCCCCGGCCTGGCAGGGTCCTGGCCATGCCTGTTCTACAGCCTGCAACCACTGTCCGTCCTGCTGATGTGTATCTTATGCGTATGTACACCGAGCGCCTACAGATACTTGTCAGCAAGGAACAACGCCGACGCCTAGAGCGTGAGGCCAAGCGCCGCAAGTCCTCCGTAGCGAGCGTCATCCGCGACGCCGTCGAGGCCGAGCTTGGGGGAACCCCTCCCCAGGATCGGCTGCAGGCGGTGGAGGCTATCTCTCAGCTGCGCGGCGCTCCCTACCTCGCTCCTGAGGAGCTCGCGCGGGAGATCGAGCGTGCTCGCGCCGATGACATCGAGCGCGGCCTGCCGGGATCGACCGAATGACCTTCTTCGTCGACGCCAACGCAATCATCTACAGCGCTCTCGAGGGCCCGGGCCGTGAGTCGTGCTTGCGGGTGCTGAGGGCCATTGCCTCGGGAGACGCGCAGGGTCGGACCTCGCCCGCCGTGCTCGAGGAGGTCTGGCACGTGGCGCTGCGGCGCTACCCGGGTCAGCTCGACGGCCTGGCGGAGAGCGCGCTGACGATCTTCTCGCCGTTGCTGCCGGTCACCGAGGAGGCGCTGAGGCACGGCCTGACGATGGCGGGTTCGGCGCTGGGCCCGAACGACAAGCTCCACGTCGGCACTTGCCGAACCGAGGGCATCGACGTTGTGCTCAGCGCTGACCGCGCTTTCGACCAGGCCGCAGGGATCGAGCGGGTCGATCCGCTTGATCCTGCGGCAGTCGAGCGCTTGCTTGCGGCGTGACGAGTCTCAGACGGCAGGGTCCAGCGAGACCGCGTGGTTGCCGACGATGCGGCCGTCGGGGTCCCACTGGCGCTTCACCTCGGTGAGGCGGGTGCAGACGTCGGGCGGCAGGATCGCGTTGGTGTCGCAGGGGCGCTCGGCGAAGTTGAAGTAGCCGCCATCGCCGGCCCAGGGCGCCATCGTCTCGTCGAATCGGTCGAGGTGGGCCTCGATCGCCTGCCCCAGCTCCGGCGTCATCGGTAGGCCGATGCCGAGCATCACCCAGTCGACGTCGAGGTGGGAGAGGGCGCCACCGTCCGGGTCGGGCCGTCCCAGCGCCCCGCCCATCTGGCGAATCTCGGTCAGCAGCAGCGGCGAGCCGGAATCCGGCCCAGCGAGGCCGACGAAGGCGTCGATCGCCTCGTCCGGGAGCTCGCGTAGGACCCGGTGGTGGCCGAGGCCGGGCACGGGCTGCTCGGGGTCCATGTGGATCCGGCAGAGGCCGGCCGATGGGATCTGGTCGAAGGTGTCCATGATCGGTTCGCCCAGCTCGCGCAAGGGAGCGATCGCTGCTTCGCCCGCCTCCTTGTCGCCGATGCAGGCGGCATCGATCGTCAGCAGCGGCGTGTTGCGAAGCGGCTCGGGCACGTCGGGAAGGTCCGGCGGGCGTAGGAAGCGGACGACCGAGGTGACGTCGTCGGAGACGCTCGCCGCCCAGTCGCGGTAGCGGCGCACCGCCTCAGCCCCGAGCTCGGCGGGGAAGATGAGAGCGCCGGCGTAGGCGTCCGCGACCGGAACCAGGTTGAGCTGGAGCGCGGTGACCACCGCGTAGTCGCCGCCACCACCGCGCAGCGCCCAGAAGAGGTCGGGCTCGTTCTCGGCGTCGACCGTCCGCGCCTCGCCGTCGGCAGTGACGAGCTCGATCGCCCGCACTCGGTTGCAGGCGAAGCCGTAGCGGCGCCCGAGCCAGCTGAGGCCGCCGCCGAGCGTGTAGCCGGTGACGCCGACGTCGGGCGAGGAGCCCGGCATCCCGCTGAGGCCGTGGGCGCCGGCCGCTTCGCTCAGCTCCAGTACCAGCGTGCCCGCCTCGATCCGCGCCGTCTGCGCCTCGGCGTCGATTTCGACCCTGCGCATGCGCTCGGTCTTAATCAGGATCGCGTCCTCCAGCGAGCGCAGGGCGACGGCGCCGTGGCCGGTGCCCTGGGCCGCTACCCGCAGGTCGTTCTCGGCGGCGAAGCGCACCGCCTTCGCTGCGTCCTCGGCGCTCTCGGCGAAGACGACGGCGCTCGGGTTTTGGTCGGCGGCGAGGTTCCAGGCGGCGCGCGCCTGATCCCAATCGGCGTCGCTTGAGGTTGCGATTCGGCCGGCGATCGCCAGCCCGCTGAAGTCGGTCATGGAAAGAGACTCCCTTTCTAGGTCAGAAACTGGTGCGGTCCACGGCGCCTCCCCTGCCGATGAGAACCTCGCTCACCATATCCGGAGGAAAGAGGCCGTGTGCGGCAACGCCCGGGTCGGCCTCCAGTCGTGCCGCCAGCGCTGCCGGGTCCTCGAGCCCATTGCCGTGGTAGTCGGCGATCACGCCGCCGTCTGGGCTGCGCGGCGCGTCCCGCAGCTTCACGTCGCCGCCGAGCCGCGCCAGCGTCGAGGCGGCGCCGAAGCCGAACAACTCCAGCGGCACCGGCCCGCGCAGCGCCTCGACCGGCTTGCTCGAGTCGGCGATGACGACGAAGCGCGCGGCGGCCGCGGCGACGATCTTCTCGCGCAGGTGGGCGCCGCCGCCGCCCTTGATTAGCCAGCCGTCTGGCGTCACCTCGTCGGTGCCGTCGATTGCGATGTCGAGGCGCTCGAGGCGGTCGAACTCCTCGACCGGAACCCCCAGCTCTCGCGCCTGTTCCTCGGTCGCTACCGAGGTGGCGACGCAGCGGATGTCGGTGAGGCCGCGGCGGGCTAGCGCTGGCAGCAGGTAGGCGACCGTCGAGCCGGTGCCGAGGCCGATCGTCATCCCGCTCTCGATCAGCTCAGCCGCCGCTTCGGCGGCGAGCCGCTTCTCCGTGTCGGCCCCAGTCACGACCGGCACGGTACATTGCTGCAATGACTTCTAGCACCGCAACCGCAACCGATACGCAGGACTACAAGGTCGCCGACATCGGCCTCGCCGACTTCGGCCGCAAAGAGATCTCCCTCGCCGAGGTCGAGATGCCCGGCCTGATGCAGACGCGCGAGGAGTTTGGCTCCTCGCAGCCGCTGAAGGGCGCGCGGATCACCGGCTCGCTCCACATGACGGTGCAGACCGCGGTGCTGATCGAGACCCTGATCGCCCTCGGCGCCGAGGTGCGCTGGGCCAGCTGCAACATCTTCTCGACCCAGGACCACGCCGCCGCGGCGATCGCCGCCGCCGGCATCCCTGTCTACGCCTGGAAGGGCGAGACGCTGGAGGAGTACTGGTGGTGCACCCAGCAGGCGCTGCTCTGGCCCGACGGCGAGGGCCCGAACATGATCCTCGACGACGGTGGTGACGCCACCCTGCTGGTCCACAAGGGCGTTGAGTTCGAGAAGGCCGGTTCGGTACCGGACCCGAGCTCCGCCGAGTCGGAGGAGTTCAGGATCGTCCTGCAGACGCTGCAGAGCTCGCTCGAGGAGGACCCGCAGCGCTGGACCCGCGCCGCCGCCAGCATCAAGGGCGTCACCGAGGAGACGACGACCGGCGTCCACCGTCTCTACCAGTTGGCCGAGACCGGCGACCTGCTGTTCCCGGCGATCAACGTCAACGACTCTGTCACCAAGTCGAAGTTCGACAACCTCTACGGCTGCCGTCACTCGCTGGTCGACGGGATCAACCGAGGCACCGACGTGATGATCGGCGGCAAGGTCGCCGTCATCTGCGGCTTCGGCGACGTCGGCAAGGGCTGCGCCTCTTCGCTGCGCGGCCAGGGTGCGCGGGTGATCGTCACCGAGATCGACCCGATCTGCGCCTTGCAGGCGGCGATGGAGGGCTACGAGGTGCGCACGCTCAACGACGTCGTCGACAGCGCCGACATCTTCGTCACCGCCACCGGCAACAAAGACATCATCACCGTCGACCACATGCTGCGGATGAAGCACAACGCGATCGTCGGCAACATCGGCCACTTCGACAACGAGATCGAAATGGCGGCGCTGGAAGAGTCTGACGCCGAGCGGATCAACATCAAGCCGCAGGTCGACGAGTGGAAGTTCCCCGACGGCCACGCGATCATCGTCCTTTCCGAAGGGCGGCTGCTGAACCTCGGCAACGCGACCGGGCATCCGAGCTTCGTGATGTCGAACTCATTCACCAACCAGGTGATCGCCCAGATCGAGCTGTTCGGCAAGCGCGAGGACAAATACGGCGGCGAGCCGCAGGTATACGTCCTGCCCAAGCACCTCGACGAGAAGGTCGCCCGGCTGCACCTGGCAGCGCTCGGCGTCGACCTCACCGAGATGACCCCCGAGCAGTCCGCCTACCTAGGCGTCCCGGTCGAGGGCCCCTACAAGCCGGACCACTACCGCTACTGATCCGCCGACGGGCCGAAAACCGGTCTATATAACCGGGAATCGTCCCGTCGCCGGCTTAATCTCGGCTGGAATGGACCCGCGGCTTTGGATCTCGTCCAGCAGTGAGGCGCCGCATTCGGTTGCGATCAGCGGCGAGCGGATCGTGGTTGGCCGCTCGCCCGAGGCGAACCTCGTGCTCGAGGACGAGGCGGTCTCCTGGAATCACCTCGAGATCGAGCGGCGCGGCGACGTGCTGATGGCGACCGACCTCGACAGCCGCAACGGCACCGCGCTGAACGGCGAGCCGCTGGATCGGCCACGCCGCCTGCGCGACGGCGACACCCTGATCGTCGGCGGCTACCGGCTGGAAGTGAAGACCGGCGCGGTGACCCCCGTCGGCGCCACCGTCGCCGCCAGCGAGCCCGCGGTGGCGCTGAGCGAGGAGGAGCACGCGACCGCCGCCGCTCTCGTCGCCCCCTACCGCAGCGAGGGCGCCTTCGCCGGCCGCCCCGCCACCCGCGCCGAGATCGCCGCCGAGCTCCACGTCAGCGAGCGCACCGCCCAGCGCCGCCTCGACGCCCTCGCCGCCAAGCTCGACATCCCCGGCGACGCCGGCCGCGACCGCCCCCGCCAAATCGCCGCCCGCGTGATCGAACTGGGCCTCGACCGCCCGCGCTGAGTCAGGACTCCGCTACTGCTGGGGTTGCCTAGCTCCCACTCGGCAGATGCTGTGATGGCATCCGGGGCCGGTTGGGAGGGACCACGCATTGGGGTTACCGGGTGGGGGCCAGTAGCGAGCGCGATGACCGTCGAGAACTTGCTGCACAGGGAATTGTTGGCCCTCCCATTCCGTGCACTCGCGACGTTTCTCTAGGGCAGTTCCTGCGCGATAGATTTGACACTCCTCTTCGCCCTCTGCTTGAAGAGTGAGAGCGAGTCCGCGGATATAGGCAATGTTGAACTCTCCGATGCAGAGAATTTCGAGCGCTTGCTCCTTGCTGTATCTCACCCATCTGCCTCGTTTATCCCACCGTTCCGGCTGCCAGTAGTCAATCTCCTGCATTTGAGCTGCTAGCCACGTGTCGGTTTCCTTTTCGAGCGCGACCGGCATCGCTTCTAGAAATGCCTGCCACCCATCCTCATTGAGGTCTTTCCCGTAGCAGCCCCTTTCTTGTTCGCTCGCGATCATTTGCTGGCGCTCTTTCTCCCAACTTGCGAGCATCGTCTTTCGAACGTCCTTCTCCTCTAGATGGTGATAGGTCAATCCCTCCATAAAAGCTCCCCCATTCTCTATAGATGCGGTGTCGCATCAGTGTACGAGAGAGGTACTGGTGGCTCGACGATGTACAGAGAAACGGGCGAGCGGAGAACACTATTTGTGAGTCCGCGTCAACCCGTCCTATAAAAGGGTTCACGCGGACTCGCGGCTGGCCCGCACCGGGCCATTCGTGGCTCGGTGGGGGAAGCGGGTGTCATTGGCCGGTACGGCTCCAGGTCCGAGCATCGGTGCACACCAACTACTGATCGCTCGGAAAGGAGCATCCGATGTTCAAGAAAACCCTCATCACCGTCTTCTTCACCCTTCTCGCGCTGGTCGTGCCGGCCGCCGCATCGGCAGCCAGCAGTGGCGCGATCGTCTTCTCGAAGGTGACCGAAGACCACCGCATCTACAAAGAAGGCGAAACCGTGCTGCCGCCGAAAGCGCCCGAAGGCGGGCTCTTCGCGGTCAAGGACCGCCACCTCAACCAGCTGACCGAAAACCCGGCTGACAGCGAACCATCCTTCTCGGCAGACGGGCACGTGATCGCCTTCGCCCGCGAAGGGGACGTCTACGTGATGCGGGCTGACGGCTCCGGCCAGAAACAGCTGACGACGGGCTCGGCGATCGACTCGCGCCCGCTCGTCTCCCCTAACGGCCACCTCGTCGTCTTCGAGCGGCGCTCCGCCGCCGGTGCCTCCCGTGACCTCTTCACGGTCAGCGCAAACGGCGGTAGCCCGCACGCGCTCAGCGCCTCACCGACCGACGAGCACGAAGCCTCGTTCTCGCCCGACGGGCGCACGATCGCCTTCGTTCGCACCAGCGAAACGGCGGGTGGCCTCAACGACGACATCTACACCGTCCGCCCGAGCGGGGCGAAGCTTCGCCGGCTCACCCACAGCCTCTCGATCGACGAGTACGCGCCGAGCGTGCTGAATGAGACCATCGTCTACAGCCGCGGCGAGAACAGCGAAGCCCCGAGCGCCTACGCCGACGTCTACAGAATGGACCTGAAAGGCCAGCACGTGAAGAAGGTCATTGCCGGCGCCGGCTCCGCCTACGTCGAGGACGTCACCGGCAACGGCCGCACGATCCTCTTCCGCCGTGACCAGGGCCTCTGGGTCAAGCAGATCGGCGGCAAGGGCCGCAAGCTGTCTGAACTGCCGGACAACGCGAAAGTGAACAGCGTCTTTTCCTCCAACGGGAAACAGGTGGCCACCTTCACCGAAACCCCCGAAGGCGAGCAGTCGCTGTCGGTCATCGACGTTGCCACCGGCCGCCGCAGCTTCGCCGAAGTCGTCGGCTACTCCGGCGGCGAAGTGACCACCGCCATCGGTCCCATCGTCGCCTGGCAGCCGGTTCCCCACCGGTAGCCCGCCACCTCCTGTCCCCCGCGCGCTGGGTATAACCCGGCGCGTGGGGGATTTTTCCATTGGTTCCGAGATCGCC
>DASSNA010000168.1:0-8527 GCA_035688445.1 Solirubrobacterales bacterium
GCCGGCCGCCCGGCGCAGTCCGTCGCTGAGGCGCTGGCGGCGGCCGAGGAGATCGGCTATCCGTGCGTGGTCAAAGCCCAGGTGCAGATCGGCGGCCGCGGCAAGGCCGGCGGCATCAAGGTCGCCCAGAACGCCGACGAAGCACGCGAGCACGCCGACGCGATCATCGGCATGGACATCGTCGGCCCCCACGGCGAGGGCCCCTTCCGCGTCGACCAGGTCTGGATCGAGGGCGGCTCCGACATCGCCGAGGAGTACTACGCCTCGGTCATCCTCGACCGCGGCGAGAAGAAGCTGCTGGCGATGGTCTCGGCCAAAGGCGGGATGGACATCGAGGCGGTCGCCGCCGAGGACCCCGACGCCCTGGTCAAACGCCACATCGACCCAACCCGCGAGTTCGACGTCGCCGCGGCGCGCACGATCGTCGCCGACGCCGGTCTCGCCTCCGACGCGCTCGACGAGGCGGCCGAGGCGCTGGTGAAGCTCGAGGAGGTGGCGCGCGAGGAGGACGCGAGCCTGATCGAGGTCAACCCGCTGATCGTCACCGCCGGCCGCGACGTTGTCGCCCTGGACTCGAAGGTGACGATCGACGGCAACTCGCTCTTCCGCCACCAGGACCTGGCCGAGGTCGCCGACACCGTCGATGACCCGCAGGAGCAGATGGCGAAGGAAAAGGGCCTCACCTACGTCAAACTCGACGGCAACGTCGGCATCCTCGCCAACGGCGCCGGCCTCTGCATGTCGACGCTGGACGTCGTGGCTCAGGCGGGCGGCGCGCCGGCCAACTTCCTCGACGCCGGCGGCGGCTCCAAAGCCGAGGCGATCGTCAACGCGCTCGAAGTCATCAAGTCCGACCAGAAGGTCAGCGCGATCCTCTTCAACATCTTCGGAGGCATCACCCGCTGCGACGAGATCGCCAACGGGATCGTCACCGCCTCCGGCCAGATCGACCTCGGCATGCCGCTGGTCGTCCGCCTCGACGGCACCAACTCGGAGGAGGGCCTGAAGATCCTCGCCGAAGCCGACCTGCCCAACCTGCACCAGGAGAAGACGATGCTCGACGCGGCCCGCCGCGTGGTCGAGCTCGCCGGGAGCGCCTCGTGAGCATCATCGTCGACGAGAGCACGAAGCTGGTCGTCTCCGGGCTGACCGGGCGCGAGGGCTCCTTCCACGGCCTCCGCAACAAGGCCTACGGGACCGACCTCGTCGCCGGCGTCACCCCGGGCAAGGGCGGCCAGGACGTCGAGGGCGTGCCGATCTTCGACTCGATCGCCGAGGCGGTCAGCGAGGCCGGCGCCAACACCTCGATGATCTTCGTCCCCGCCCGCTTCGCCGCGCCGGCGATCGACGAGGCGATCGAGTCCGGCGTCCAGACGGTGATCGCGATCACCGAGGGGATCCCCGTCCTCGACATGCTGAAGACCTACTGGAAGGCGAAGGAGGCGGGGGTGAGGCTGATTGGCCCCAACTGCCCCGGCGTACTCTCGCCCGGCAAGGCCAACGTCGGGATCATTCCCGCCCAGTTCTTCGACCCGGGCCCGATCGGCGTCGTCTCCAAGTCGGGGACGCTGACCTACCAGATCGGCAACGAGCTGAAACAGGCCGGCACCGGCAACTCTTCGATCGTCGGCATCGGCGGCGACCCGATCATCGGCTCTGACTTCATCGACATCCTCACCATGTACGAGGCCGACCCCGAGACCGAGCTGATCGTGATGGTCGGCGAGATCGGCGGCGACGCCGAGGAGCGGGCGGCCGAGTTCATCGCCGCCGAGGTCTCAAAGCCCGTGGTCGCCTACATCGCCGGTTTCACCGCCCCCCCCGGCAAGCAGATGGGCCACGCCGGCGCGATCATCTCCGGCTCCTCGGGTACCGCCCAGGCGAAGAAAGACGCGCTCGAAGCGAAGGGCGTGCGGGTAGGCGAAAGCCCGACCGAGACGGCCGCGATCGCCGCCGAGACGCTGCGCTCGCTTTAGGGTTCGCCAGGCAGCGTCAGCCAGTGCGCTGCGGGCGCAGCACGAGGCTGCGGACGATGGCTTCCATGCCCGCGAAGGAGCCGTAGGGGTTGCTCGTTTCGATGAAATCCGGGGCCGGGGGAGCGTTGACGACGACCTTCACTCCACCGACGTCGACCCAGGCGGTGAACGCCTGGGGTGCTTTTTTGGGGCAGCGCCGGAAGTTTTCTTTGTAGCCGCCGAAGATCGTCGCGCTGCCTTCGGCGACGGCGATCGTCCTGGTCTTGGTGCACTTCCACGCGGTGATCGCCCTGCTGGTTTTCGAATCGGTGAAGACGTGCCAGGTCGCCGGCGTCCAGGTGCCGAGGCGGATGTTCTCGTAGCGGATATTGAGGGGGGCGTATGGGCCTTCCGCAAACCCACCTTCATGGGTTTCCGGGATCGGCGTACTGAACCCGGAGTCGAAGAGCCGGTTTTCCGGCAGGTCCCCGCCGGGCCTGAAGTTGCGCCCCAGCCAGTAGACGGGAAGGTCGATCGCTGGGTCGTCGAGCGGCACTTCGCCGTCGAAGCGTTCGGCGAGGGTGTAGCGGGTCGGCATTTCGAGGTGAGCCTGCTGGAGCCGGGCGAGTTCCGCCGCCTGGCGATCGTTTTCGGCGACGTTCGGCCCAGACGTCTCCACTACGGCGAGCGTGTTCCCGGACCGCCAGACGAGGAAGGAGGTGTGATGGCCGAGGGCCCGCGACCGAATCGTCGCGTGGAAGAGCCTGGTCGCGCTGCCGACCGTGGTACCGGCCTTGACTTCCTTTGGCGGCCGGTCCCCGAACAGCCTGCCCAGCAGCTCCGGTACCACCGACCAGCCTGCGTCGGCGGCGCGGTCGCTACCGAGCGCCAGCGCTCCGCTCGCCAGGACTTTGGGTCCGGGTTCCGTTCCCGGCAGCGTGAACAGCCTGTAGTAGGCGGCGATGCAGCCGCGCGGGTGGAAACGAAGGATGAACCGGTTCAGCTTCGGCGGCGTGTCGTCGGGATGGGTCAGCTGTGAGCAGAAGATCCGGTCGTCCTGCTCCTCCAGCAGTTCCAGGTTGAGGTAACCGAGCGGCAGGTCGGAGAGGCGCAGGAGCAGCCTGGTCTGGTCAGGGCCCCGGCGGTGGGAAGCGGCGTCGGCGTCGCTGAGGGTCAGCGCGGTGAAAGCTCCGAGCAGCGTTAGCGCCACAGCAGCCACCGCCAAAACCCCGCCGAGCCTCCCCTTGCCCTGCACCATCGCGCGAGTATAGGTCCGCCGCCGCCCGAACTGCATCAAATTTCCGGTCTGGGAGGCCGGAAATTTGATGCAGAACGAGGGGGCGGCCGAGCTTGGGGCGTTGCTAGGGTCGGTGGCCGATGGCTGGCGACACGATTTCATTTGCGCGCGGGGCTCCTAGCGCCGACATCCTTCCCCACGAACAGGTGCGGGAAGCGGCGGCGCGGGCGCTCGAGGGGGACTGGGAAACCGCCCTCTCCTACGGCGTTGGGATCGGCCATCCCGGCCTCTGTCAGTGGGTGGCGGAGCGGCATGGCGACCTCGACCCCGCCCAGGTGATGATCACCAACGGCTCGCTTGAGGCCGGCGCGATGCTGTTTCAGCACTTGCTCGGGCCGGGCGACCGGGTGGCGGTTGAGCAGCCCTCCTACGACCGCACCCTGCTCCTGCTGCAGCAGCTCGGCGTCGAGCTGGTGCCGCTGCCGCTGGAGGCCGACGGAGTGGACCTCGGCGCCCTGGAGGCGGCGCTCGACGAGGGTCCGCTGAAGTTCGCCCACATCATTCCCAACGCCCACAACCCCGCCGGCTGCACGCTCTCGGTGGCGAAGCGCCAGCGGCTGGTCGAGCTGGCAGCCGAGCACGACTTCTGGATCTTCGAGGACGACCCCTACCGAGAGCTCCCCTTCGAGGGCGAGCCGCTGGAGACGATGCTCTCGCTCGACGGGGCCGGCAAGGTGATCCATGCCTCTTCCTTCTCGAAGACGGTCAGCCCTGGCGTCCGCGTCGGCTACCTGGCGGGACCCACGGAGGAGATCAAGAAGCTGGCCAAAAAGGCGAACGAGACCTACATCTCGCCAAACATGCTGGCCGAGTCAATCGTGCTCGAGCTCTGCCGCAGTGGCGAGCTCGACCGCAACATCGCCTTCGTCAAAGGCGAGCTTAAGGCGCGCTGCGACGCGCTGGTCTCGGCGTTGGGAGAGCAGGTCCCGGAGGCCGAGTTCGTCGTCCCCGACGGCGGCTACTTCCTCTGGCTCGACCTCGCCGAGGGCACTGACACCCCGGCCCTGCTGGCCGAGGCGAAAGGCCACGGCGTCACCTTCGTCGCCGGCCCCGACTTCATGCTCGCCGGCGGCGAGCGCAGCCTCCGCCTCTCCTTCGCCCCGGTCCCGGCCGACCGCGCCGCCGAAGGCGTCTCGCGGATCGCTTCGGCGCTGGAGCAGCTTCGCGCCGGTTCTCCGGCTTAGTCGTGGGGCGCTGGCGTTGCTGCTGAGCGCAGCGCGCCCGCCGAGGCGATGACGACGAAGGCGATCGCAACCAGCTCTCGCGCTGAGAGGTCCTGCGAGAGCGCGATGAAGCCGATCGCTGCTGCCACCGCCGGCTCCAGGCTCATCAGCACCCCGAAGACCGCCTGTGGCAGCCGCCGCAGCGCCTCCATCTCGAAGGAATAGGGGATCGCGGTGCTGAGTACGCCGACGGCGGCGCCAATAAGGAGGTGAGAGGGGACGAGAAGCTCCGCTCCGCCCTGGGCGATCCCGAACGGGGCGATCATCAGGGTGGAGATCAGCGCCGCCATCGTCGCCCCGCGAACGCCCGGTTCGAGCGCACCGACGCGGGCGCTCTGGAGGATGTAGGCGGCCCAGAAGGCGCCGGCGATCAGCGCCAGCGCCACCCCCAGCGCGTCGACCCCTTGCCCTTCGGTACCGCCGGAGAGGAGCACGATCCCCGCCGCGGCCAGCAGCGCCCAGATCAGGTCGCGCCGCCGCCGCGACCCGAAAAGCGCCACCCCGAGTGGGCCGACGAACTCGAGCGTGACCGTGATCCCCAGCGGCAGCCGCTCGAGCGCGGCGTAGAAGAAGAAGTTGACCGCCGTGACCGCCACCGCTAGCAGCACCACGTCGCGGTGCGGCCGCTTCCACAGACTCCCCCTTTCCTCCCACATGAACACCACCAGCGCCAGCGCCCCAAAAGCCGCCCGCAGCAACACCGTTCCCGCCGCCCCGATCGGGTCGAACAGCTCCGTCGCCAACGCCGAGCCGCACTGCACCGAGACAATCGAGGCCAGCACCAGCAGCGCCGCACCGCGGGTTCTGGTGTCCGTCTCGGTGGTCGCCGCCATCGACCGGATTCTGATGGGCGGATCTACGCGGGGGCGACGATGTAGATGACCTTGAAGGCCTTCTCTTCATCTGCCGGGTCGGCGAGGAGGATGCGGCCGTTCTCCTCGCTCTGGCCGAGCGCGGCGAGGGCCCGGAGGCCGTTCGCCTCGAGGGCCGCCCTGATTTCCTCGGCCGTCCAGTGTCGCTGTCGGTGCACGTGGGTCTCCACCTTGGGGCCGGAGAGGCGCCCTTCGTGGATGGCCCCCGGCGTGGCTTTCTCGGTGAGGCTGCGCCATTCAAACCCCCTGCTGTTCATCTCCTCCGACGTCTCCGAGGTGAAGACGGCCTGGAACAGCGCAAACGTGCTGGCGTCGAAGATCGCGAGCCCGTGGTCACGGTTCAGGTTTCGCTTGACGCCGGCGAAGAGCCGCTCGAGGTCTCCGTCCTCGATCAGGTAGTTGACGACGTCGTTGAGAATTAGGACCAGGTCGAATGCCTCGCTCGCCGGGTCGCTGTCCGAGGGCGAGATCGCCGGGAGCTCACGAGCATCGAGGTTGTGGAGAGGAACCCGCGAGCCGAATTTGCGCTCGGCTGCGGCAAGCATCCCCGCCGAGACGTCGCAGCCGACGACCTGCCAGCCGCGCTCTAGCAGCGGGTCGAAGGCGCGGCCCGTCCCACAGCCCACGTCCAGCGCGCAGCCCTTCTGTAGGCCGCGCTTCTCCAGCTCGGGAAGCAGCACTTCGCCCAGCCACAGCTCATAGTCGTTCTGCGCGTTGAACTCGTCGTAGACCGCGGCGTAGCGGTCGTAGGCGGCTTGCGCCGATTCCGGCTGGGCCATTTGAGGAGACGATAGTGCGGTCCCACGGACTGGACTAGTCCATGGGACCGCACTGGGGCGCATGGCTAGTTGCCCTTGGTATGGGCAGACGCCGGAACTGCATGCGTAGTGCTTGCGACCTTCACGCTCTCCACCTCCTTTGCGAAATGCGTTGTTCGATCTCAGTACTTCAACGCATCTCAGCAATGGGGCGCAAGAAAGGGGAAGCTCCTTCCGACCGATCAATCCTGCTCTAGGATCTTTTCCAACTCGTGTTGCCCAGGAAAGAAACCGACCCCGTGCAGGCTGCTGAGCAGAAGGTGGTGTCAGAGGTCTCGACCTTGGCTGCGATCGCCTCCCATCCGCTTACCGTCGCCTGCTTCATGCGATTCTCCGAAGTAACTGCGAGCCCCGCCGAACTCGCGATCTTTTTCGGCGAGGACTTGACCAGGGTCAGCTATCACGTGCGGAAACTGGCTCGACTCGGCGCGATCGAGGAAATAACCAGCAGGCCCGTGCGGGGCGCGACGGAGCACTTCTACCGGGCGACCGAACGCCCAGTTGCCACCGATGAGGAATGGCTACAGATGACGTTCGAGGAGCGAACGACTGTCTCCAAGGACATCCTTCAGCGCCTGGTTGCCGAACTCAGCGTTGCCGTCGAGACCGGAACCTTTGACGCGCGCCACGATCGCGTCTTGATCCGCCACGCGGACCTCGACCTTGATGAGGAAGGGTGGAGGGAGCTCAACTCGATGCTGGTGGAAATGGAAGAGCGCACGTTCGAGATCCAGGCCCGAGTCCACGCGCGACGGACTGAAGGCGCATCGACTCAGTCGATCCCCACGACGACGGCCTACATTCAGTTCGAGCGAGCGCCGCTGCCGAACGCTGAGTCCTGATCCGTGACGCGGTCTTAGTCCAGCTCGCAACCGCCTACTGATCCGCTGCTCTGCCCCTCCCGTAGGTGGGGTCATGCAAACGATCAGGAGGCGACCGATGGCTGCAAGCAAGGAACTCGCAAAACCCGTCTCGCGGCGCCAGGTGCTGGCGGTGGGCGGCGGTTCAACGGCGCTCGCTGCCTTCCTCGCCGCCTGCGGCAGCGACAGCTCAAGCACGACCGGCACGACGGCGATGGGCGGCAGCAAGAGCGGCGCCAGCGAAACCGCCGAATTCGGCAAGGGCGACGTTGGCATCCTCAATTACGCGCTCACGCTCGAGTACCTAGAGACCGCCTTCTACGCGGACGTGGTGAAGAGCGGGCTCTTCAAGGGCTCCGACCTGGAGACGATCCGCAAGTTCGGCAGCGAGGAGGCCGAACACGTACAAGCCCTCACTGCGGCGGTGAAGTCGCTCGGCGGCAAGCCTGCCCCGAAGCCGAAGACGGAATTCCCACTGAAGAGCGCGAAGTCGGTGCTGGAACTGGCCGGCACGGTGGAGAACCTCGGCGCCGCTGCCTACCTCGGGCAGGCGGCCAACATCGAAAGCCCTGAAGTGCTGGCCAGCGCGCTGGCGATCCACAGCGTCGAGGGCCGCCACGCCGCCGCCCTCAACACCCTGCTGGGCGAACCGATCACCCCCGACGGCGCCTTCGCGGTGCCGGCGAACGTGCAAACCGTCCTCAAGTCAGTCGAACCCTTCATCGTCGGCTGAGGCCGTCGCGAACCGAAAAGGAGCGAGAGCAATGAGCCAAGAGCAGCTTGCCAATCCGGAGCTCGCCGACGTCTTCGTCGACGAGGACAGCGAGGACCTCTCCCGCAGCGAGGTGATCCTCAAGGGGGCGCTCGCAGCTGGGGCGATCTACGGCACCTTCATGGTCGGCCCCTACGTGCGCCGGGCGCTGGCGATGTCGGGTGGCGGCGACATTGACATCCTCAACTTCGCCCTCACCCTCGAGTACCTGGAGTCCACGTTCTACGCTGAAGCGAAGAGCCGGGCGAAGCCGAGCGGCGAACTGAAGAGCCTGGTCGACCTAATCGCCAAAGACGAGCAGCAGCACGTCGAAGCGCTGACCGGGTCGATCAAGAAGCTCGGCGGCAAGCCGGTGGCGGAGCCGAAGTTCGACTTCTCCTACAGCGGCACCGGCGGCTTCCTGAAGCTGGCGCAGACCTTCGAGGACACCGGCGTCAGCGCTTACAACGGCGCCGCGCCGATGATCGAGTCCAAAGAAGTTCTGACCGCGGCCGGAAGCATCGTCCAGGTCGAGGCCCGGCACGCGGCGGCGATCCGCCTCCAGAACAAGGAAGAACCCGCCCCCGCCGGCTTCGACGAACCGCTGGACGAAAAGCAGGTGCTGAAGGCAGTCGAACCGTTCAGCGCCGAGTAGCAGGCGCGCTGATCGGGTAGCTGATGGCGGTGCGGCGAGAGAAGGCGGAGCGGCTGGCCGACGAGGAGCTGATGCCCCTCGTCGGCCGCAAGGACC
>DASSNA010000170.1:0-3112 GCA_035688445.1 Solirubrobacterales bacterium
CAACGGCAAGACGGACGTGCCGTCGGCGATCCTGGAACCGGTCGCGGTGGTCAAAGACAACATCAAGAGCACGGTGGTCAAAGACGGGTTCGTCTCGGCCTCGGAACTCTGCACCAGCGCCTACAAGTCCGCGTGCGAAGAAGCCGGGATCTCAGGGTGATCTGAGATGGCGTCTGGCGCTCCGCTCCTGGAGTTGGAGAAAGTCAGCAAGCGATTCGGCCCGGTCCAAGCTCTGGACCGGGTCGACTTCGCCGTCCACGCCGGCGAGGTGATCGGCCTCGTCGGCGACAACGGCGCCGGCAAGTCGACGCTGGTGAAGACGATCGCCGGCATCCACTCGGCCGATGAAGGATCGATCCGCTGGCAGGGCGAGGAAGTCCACATCTCCCGGCCCCAGGATGCGGTCGAGCTGGGGATCGCGACCGTCTACCAGGACCTCGCCCTCTGCGACAACCTGGACGTCGTCGCCAACCTGTTCCTCGGTCGCGAGGAGGTGTCGGGGGGGCTTGGAGAGGTGACCCGGCAGCTCGACGAGGCGAAGATGGAGCACGAGACCGCGGAGCTGCTCTCGAACCTGGCGGTGACGATCCCGAGCCTGCGCAGCGAGGTCGGCACCCTCTCCGGCGGTCAGCGCCAGCAGGTCGCGGTCGCGCGCTCGCTGCTGGGGGAGCCGAAAGTGGTGCTGCTGGACGAGCCGACGGCTGCGCTCGGCGTCGCCCAGACGGCGCAGGTGCTGAATCTGATCCGGCGCCTGCGCGAGCGCGAGCTCGGCGTCGTCGTAATCAGTCACAACCTCGCCGACGTCTTCGAGGTCGCCGACCGGATCTTCGTCTTGCGGCTCGGCCGCGCCGGTGGCGAGTTCGACGCCGAACAGACGACCGAGGAGCACGTCGTCTCGGCGATCACCGGTGCCAACTCGGAAGCGAACAACCGCGAGGAGAAGAAAGATGAGTGACTCGCGTCGCGAGGCGATCCGGCGGGTCGTCCAGGGGGATCTCGCCTCGCTGCGGGTTGTAATCGGCCTGGCCGTGATCTGGGCGATCTTCCAGTTCGAGAACGACCGCTTCCTCTCGGCCGAGAACCTGACCAACCTGATGCTGCAGATCACGGCCGTCGGCCTTATCTCGGTCGGGATCGTCTTCGTGCTGCTGCTGGGGGAGATCGACCTCTCGGTCGGCGCCGTCAGCGGTCTCGCCGCCGCGGTGATGGCGGTGCTGAACGTCCAGCACGACTGGAGCCCCTATCTGGCGATCGCCGCGGCCGTTGCGGTCGGTCTCGTGATCGGAGTGCTCCAGGGCTTCCTCTTCAGCCGGTTTGGGGTGCCGTCGTTCGTCGTAACCCTGGCGGGACTGCTCGCATGGCAGGGGGCGTTGTTACAGGTGTTGGGGTCGACTGGGTCGATCAATATCACCGACCCGAAAATCACCGGCCTCGCCAACACCTTCTACTCGGACGCGGTCGGCTGGATCTTCGCGATCGCCGCGATCGCCGCTTACGGGGCAGTGCTGGCGATCGGCTACAGGCGTCGCGCCGCCGCCGGCCTCGACGCCCAAAGCCCGACCTCGATGATCGTCCGCTTCGTCCTCGTCGCCGTGGTCGTGATCGGGGCCATCTTGGTCCTCAACTCCGATCGCGGCCTGCCGCTGGCGTTGCTGATCCTGCTCGGCTTCGTGGTCGGGATGGAGTACGTGGTGAAGATGACCACCTTCGGCCGCCACGTCTTCGCGGTCGGTGGGAGCGCTGAGGCGGCGCGGCGGGCCGGGATCCGCGTCAACGCCATCCGCATCGCCGTCTTCGGGATCGCCGGCACGATGGCGGCGATCGGCGGCATCATGGCCGCCTCCCGCCTGCTCGCCGTCAACCAAAACTCCGGCGGCAACGAATTGCTGCTGCTGGCGATCGCCGGCCCGGTGATCGCCGGGACCAGCCTCTTCGGCGGCCGCGGCTCGGTCTGGACGGCGCTGCTGGGAGCCTTGGTGATCGGCTCGATCTCCAACGGGATGGACCTACTGGCCCTCTCCTCGGCGGTCAAGTTCATGGTTACCGGCGGTGTGCTGCTGCTGGCGGTGCTGGTCGACGCGGTCGCCCGTACCCAGCGCCAGGCTTCGGGGCGCGTCTAGCGGGAGACGAGAAGCGAAGCGCCGATGGCGCCGCCTAGGTCGCCAAGGCTGGCGACCCGGACGGCCGGCGGTCGCTCGTCGACGAAGAGGTGCTTGCTCATCTCTTCCATCAGCGGGTCCATCAGTCGCTCGCCGAAGCGGATGCCGAGCCCGCCGCCGAGGATCACCGCTTCGACGTCGAGCAGGTTGATCGCCGAGGCGATGCCGGTGCCTAGTGCCTCGATTGCCCGTTCGATCAGGTGCTCGGCGAGCTTGTCGCCGTGGTCGAGGGCGCGCTCCCAGATGCCGCTGGTCAGCCGCGGTTTGTCGTGCTTCTTCATCAGGTGGAAGAGGTCGGTCTTGTGGCCCTCTTCGTGCTGGCGACGCGCCTCGGCTTCCATCGCCGAGCGTCCGGCGTAGGCCTCGAGGCAGCCCTTGCGCCCGCAGGGGCACTTGGCACCGCCACGCTTGACCACCATGTGGCCGATCTCGCCGGCGGCGCCGCGGCCGAGCCAGGGCTTGCCATCGAGGACGAGGCCGCCGCCGACCCCGGTTCCCCAGAAGACGCCGATCAGGCTCTGGAACTCTTGCCCGGCGCCGAGGTGGAACTCGGCTTCGGTCGCGACCTGGACGTCGTTGCCGACTTTGACCTCGGTCCCCAGCGCCTCCTTCAGGTTGTCCCCCAGCGGGAAGCTGCCGTCCCAGCCGGGGAGGTTGCGGGCGCCGGAGACGACGCCGGTCTTCTCGTCGGCGTCGCCGGGTGAGCCGACCCCGACGCCGGCGAGGTCCGCGGTCTCGACCCCGGCCTCCTTGGCCGCTTCGCGCAGACCTTCGGCTATCGCTGCGGCGACGTCCTTCGGGCCGCCGCTGGTCGGCGTCGGCTGCCGGGCTTCGCCGACTACCTTTCCGCCTCCGTCAATGATCGCGGTCTGGATCTTGGTCCCACCAAGGTCGATGCCGCCGCACAAGTCCGTCACGCGCCGCAGTCTATTCCCGCTTCCTCGCCGACGGGA
>DASSNA010000196.1:0-6488 GCA_035688445.1 Solirubrobacterales bacterium
GCTGCTCAAATGCGGTTGCCTCGAACTGGTCCACAGCAAACCCGATCACGGCAACCTCGAGCACTTCTTCGGCCTCACCCTGCGCTCCGCGCGAGGGCCGGAGGCAGCAAACGACCTTTAACGCAAGGCCGGGTGCCCAGATGCGTTCTTGTTCGTCAAGACAGTCGGTGCCTCCCTTCGGCTTTTCTGCCGCTGCCAACCAAGCTCGAAGGTCAAGGGAACCTGGACCTTCTCCTTCGCCAAGCAGCGTGGGCAAGAAGTCCACGCTGAGGTCGCTTGCGCCGAATATCCGCTCCCACAGCTGTCACACCTAAACATCGATCTTCCCCCGTCCTTCTCCCGTCTGGCTAAAACTTTCGAGCTTGCCGCTACCCTGCGGATAAGGGCATAAACGGGAGGTCTGGGGGTACCCGTGTGACTTCCGGGGAGCATTAGGTTGGAGAGGATGGAAGAGCCGCAGGAACTGGAGTTGCTGCGCTATCTGCGCAGCCAGCGGGAACTGGCGGCGCGGCTGATCGAGGGCGACTCGCTCGACCAGGTCGCCCCCCGCTTTCTCGAGATCGTCGCCAACCTGCTGCGCTGGGAGGCCGGGGCGCTGTGGGAAGTCGTCGGCGACTCGGCGCCGCTGCGGCTGGTCACCGGCTGGAGCAACGATGACCTCGACGCCCGTCCGCTCTGGCGGCGCAGCCGCGAGTTGAGCTTCATGAAAGGGACTGGCCTGCCAGGCGACGCCTGGGCCAGCGGGCAGATCGCCCTCGCCCCCAACTACCGCGAGTACCCGACCCCGACGCCGCGCTACGAAGTCTCGGCCGAGCTGGGGCTGGAGGCGGCGCTGGCGATCCCGGTGCCGATCGGCGCCCCGGGGGACGTCCTCGCCGTCGCCGAGTTCCACACCCTCTCCTTCAACACCCAGTCGGAGGAGCTGATGGCGTTGCTGGCTGCGTTCGCCGACCAGCTCGGCACCTTCATCGCCCGCCGCCGGGCGGAGGCGAGGAGCGCCGAGGCGGAGCGCTTCCGCCAGCACTTGGCTGAGGTCGTCCGCGGCACCCACGACGCGGTGATGAGCAAGGACCTGGACGGGATCGTCACCACCTGGAACCCGGCTGCGACCCGGCTTTACGGCTACACGGCCGAGGAAGCGGTCGGCCGCCACATCTCCTTCCTCGTCCCCCCCGACCACAAAAACGAGGAGATGGTGATCCTCGAACGGATCAAGCGGGGCGAACGGCTTGAGACGTATGAGACCGAACGGATCCGCGCCGACGGCGCTCGGATCGCGGTCTCGCTGACGGTCTCGCCGATCCGCAGCCCGATGCGGGGGCTGATCGGCGCCTCGGTGGTCGCCCGCGACATCACCGCCGAGATGCGCCGCCGCCGCGCCCAGGAGTTTCTCGTCGCCGCCAGCCGCCTGCTCGACACCTCGCTCGACCCGATCGAGACCGCGCGCACGATCGTCAACACGGCGGTGCCGGAGCTGGCGGATCTCTGCCTGATCGACTTCCGCCGCCCCGACGGCTGGTATGGCGACAGCGTCGTCGCTGGCGCCAACCCCGAGATGGCGGCGCGGCTGGAACAGATTCGCCGCTCCACCCCTCTCGACCCCAGCGGCGAGCACCCGGTTGCCCAGGTCCTGCGGCTGAACCAGCCGATGATCTGGCGGGACCTGAAAGCGCCGGAAGTCGCCGCCAAGGTCTCCCAGAACGACGAGCACACGCAGTTGATGCAGGACGCCGGCTACAACTCGGCGGCGGTGGTGCCACTGGTCGCCCGCGGCCGCACCCTCGGCGCCCTCTCCTTCCTCCACGCCTTCAGCAACCTGCGCTATGACCCCGACGACCTCGAGTTCCTCTCCGAGCTGGGCGAACGGGCGGCGCTGGCGCTGGACAACGCCCGCCTCTACCGCGAACGTGACCGAATCGCCAAGAGCCTGCAGCGCGGCCTACGGCCGCCACGCCCGGCCGACGTCGATGGCCTCGACATCTCCGTCGTCTTCGAGGCCATCGGCGAGGGGATCGAGGTCGGCGGCGATCTCTATGACGTGCTGCCGACTGATGACGGCTGTTGGATCCTGATCGGCGACGTCGCCGGCAAGGGCAGCGCCGCGGCCGGGGTCTCGGTGGCGGTGCGACACTCGGTGCGAGGGCTGGTGCGGGAGATCGCCGAGCCGGACGAGGTGCTGCGACGGATCAACGAGCTGCTACTCGCCGGCGAAAGCCTCAACGACTTCGCCACGGCGATGCTGGTGCGCCTGCGCCGTGAGAGCTCCGGATGGCGTCTTGTCCTCGCCTCCGCCGGGCACCCTCCCGCTGTCCTCTCGGCTGGGACGGGTGCGGCGCTGCTGGGCGGCGGCTCGGTCCTCGGCGCCTGGCAGGAGGCGAACGTCGAGCGGCACGAACGAGCGCTCGGACCGAACGAGACCTTGGTCCTCTGCACCGATGGCTGGCTCGAGGCCGGCCCGGTCAGCTCACATCAGTCACCGGAAAGCTTCGCCGAGATGACGCAGTCATTGGCGGGACTGGGTCTCGACGAGATGACCGAGCGGCTACGAGCAGACGCGGTCGGGCGCAGCGCCGGGACGCTGCGCGACGACCTCGTGGTGCTGGCAGTCCGCCCGTGGGCGGAGGCGGGAGCCGCCGCGGCGGCTCGGCAGCTGGCGGTCGGCGCCGCGGACTAGCGTTTCGCGGCGGCGCGTTTTTTCGTTGCGCGTTTTTTCGCGGTCGATTTTTTCGCGCCGCCGGCTTTTTTCGCCGCCGGGGCTTTGCGCCTCGTAGTTTTTTTGGCGCTCGCTTTTTTCGCTTTTTTGCGCCTCGGTTTGGCGCTGCCTCGCAGCGAGACCGGGATGTCTTCCCGCACGACGGCGCCGGTCAGCGACTTGATCTGACCGGTGAGGAAGCTCGCCATCCGCTCCTCCTCGCGGCGGATCGCCCGCGCCAGCTTCGCCGTCTCCGAGTCGCTGAGCTTTTCGGCGAGGGTCTCGATCGCGAGGTAGGTGGCGATCTCCTCGTGCTCGTTGAAGTACTCGGTCTTGGCGTTCTTCAGCATCTTCTCCTGCTCGCCGTCGCCGCGGATCGCGTGTAGCGGTCCCTTCGCCGCGGCGGTCAGCTTGCCGACCGCGCTCTGCAAAGTCTGGCCGCCGCCGCCGAGTTGCTTGATCCGGCGCTCCACCTCTCTCGCGTGCGCCTTCGTCTCTTTCAGGTGCTGCTGTAGCCGTTTCTTGTAGGGGCCTTTGGCGGTCATCGCGATGTGGGCCTGCAGGGCCGTCTCCAGCTCGCGCTCCTTGCCGTAAGCCTCGCTCAGGTACTGGACCAACTTTGCATCGCGCTCATTCATGTCCGACATCGCGATCTTCGCCTCCTCGTCTTGCTTGTCGGTGGAACTACGTACCCAGCGCCCAAGTGGTGAAACTGGGCCGGCGCGGGGTAGGGACTCGGTCATGCGAAGGGTTGCTCGTGTAATCGTCGCGCTGCGCTTCCTCATCGTCCCCGCCTGGATCGCCGCGGCGGTCTGGGTGAGCCTTTCCCTGCCCTCGATCTTCGGCTCCGAAGCGAGCGACCTCGGCAGCCTCCTGCCGCGCGACTCGCAGGCGATCCAAGTCGAAGAAGAAGCGATCGAAATCTTCGGCGTCCCGGTGCTGAGCCGCACCCTCGTCATCGCCCACCAGCCGGGGGACTTCTCGCTCGCGCAGGGGCAGGCGGCGGCTCGCTACATCGGTGGCGTCGACGAACAGCCCGAAGGGACCGGCCACCTGCGCGCGGTGCCGCTGCTCGACGCGCCAGGGCTGCTCGAATCGAAACGGCTCGGCTCGACCCTGGTCGTCTACCTCTACATCGATCCGGAACTGGAGGAAAGCGAACAGAGCGAGGAAGCCAAGGGCTTTGCCGAAGGCTTGCAGCGCACCACCGGTGCGCCCACCGTTCACCTCACCGGCGCCGTCCCCGCCAGCCGGGAAGAAACGAGCCTCGCCAACGACCGCCTGCTCTGGGTCGAGATCGCCACGATCCTTCTCGTCGTCGGCATCCTCGCCCTCTACTTCCGCTCGGTCGGGATTCCGCTGCTGGGGCTGGGGACGGTGGCGATTGCCTACCAGGTCACCGACCACGTCCTCGGCTGGGCGAGCGAGCGCTACTCGATCTCGATCCCGCGCGAGGTCGACCCGGTGATCGTCGCGCTGCTGTTCGGCGTCCTCACCGACTACCTCGTCTTCTTCGCCTCCGACTTCCGCCGCCACCTACAGGAAGGGCTGGGCTCCTGCGAAGCGGTGAGGGAGGTGACGACCGAGCTCTTGCCGGTGATCTCGACCGCGGCGCTGATGATCGCCGGCGCCACCTTGACCCTGCTTCTCTCCGGGGTCCGCTTTCTCTCCGCCTTCGGGCCGGGGATGGCGGTGGCGGTCGTCGTTGGCGCCGCCGTCGCTCTCACCTTCGTGCCGGCGATGCTGGCGATCTTCGGCCGGACCTTGCTCTGGCCCAGCCGCCCTGACCCGGAGACGGCCGGCTCGCACCCGCGGGAGCGGGGGCCGCGGGGTCGCGTGGTCGGCTTCGCCGCCCATCATCCGGCGATCGTCGCGATCTTCTGCCTGCTGCTGCTGGCGGCGGCCGCGAGTGGCCTGCGCAAGCTCGAGCTCGGCAACCCGATCATCCACGGCCTGCCGACCTCGACCGACGCGCGGCAGGGCTACGACGTCGCCGCCGAAAAGCTCGGTGCGGGTGTGGTCGGGCCGACGATGCTGGTGCTGAAGGAACCCGGGATCGCGGCGCGGCGCGGGCCGCTCGCCGCCTTGCAGGCGAGCCTGAGTGGAGAGGAAGGGATCGCGGGCGTGGTCGGGCCGGTGATGGAACCTGGCGCCCACCCCTACGGGGTGCTGGTCTCGAGCGATGGCAACGCGGCGCGCTACGTCCTCATCCTCGGCGCCGACCCCGATAGCGCCGAAGGGACCCGACTGCTCGCGGACGTCGAAGACGATCTGCCGGGGCTGCTGGAAAAAAGTGGCTTCTCCCCGCCCGAAGTGGGAGTCACCGGCGACACCACGATCACCTCCGAACTGACGACCGACACCTGGACCGCCTTCGCCCGGGTGGCGCCGGCGGCGCTGCTGGTGCTCCTCTTCCTGCTTTGGCTGCTGTTGCGCAGCCGCACGGCGCCGCTCTACCTGGTGGGGGTGAGCGTGCTGGTCGTCGCCGCCGCGCTCGGGCTCACCGTCTACGTCTTCCAGGACCTGCTCGGCTACGGCGAACTCGCCTTCTTCGTCCCGATCTCCGCCGCGATCCTGCTGCTGGCGCTGGGTGCCGATTACAACGTCTTCCTAATCAGCCGCATCTGGAACGAGGCCGAGCGGCAGGACCTGCGACCGGCGATCCGCACCGCCGGCTCGCGCGCGGCGCGGGCGATCACCGTCGCCGGGATGATCCTTGCGCTCTCCTTCGCCGCGGTGGCGCTGATCCCAATCGCCTCCTTCCGCGAGCTCGCCTTCGCCCTAGCGGTCGGCCTCCTCCTAGACACCCTCCTGGCGCGGACGCTGCTGATCCCAGCCCTGGTCAGCCTCTTCGGCCGCGACTAAGCGAACTGCATCAAATTTCCTGCCTGCCGGACCGGAAATTTGATGCAGTTCGGAGGTGGGGCGGCGATTAGCATGGCCGCGATGAGGTCTGCCGTCGCCGCAGTTGCGGTCCTCGCGTCCTTGCTCCTTCTTCCCGCCTCTACTTCGGCGGTCCCGTCTGCGGCACGAGTCTCGCGGCCGCCGATTTCGATCTGGGCGATTCCGTACGGGCCGAAACGAAAGCACGAGATGGCCGTCTACTCCGAGCGCCACTATGGCCACCGGACCTGGCGGCTGCGGCATCCGCACGTGATCGTCGAGCACATGGCGCAGGCCAGCACCGTCGCCTCTGTCCACAACACCTTCGCGCCCGACGTGCCCGACGTCGAGCTGCACGAACTGCCCAACGTCTGCTCCCACTTCGTGATCGGCTCCTCGGGGCGGATCTTCCGCCTCGTCAACCTCCGCACCCGCTGCCGCCACACCGTCGGGCTCAACTGGACGGCGATCGGGATCGAGCACGTCGGCTTTGGCGACGGCGACGCGCTCGGCAACCGCCGTGAGCTGGGCGCCTCGCTGCGCCTGACCCAGTGGCTGCGCTGCAAATTCCACATCCGCATCCACGACGTGATCGGCCACGCCGAGAGCCTCAGCTCCCCCTACCACCACGAGCGGGTCCCGAGCCTGCGCCACCAGACCCACGGCGACTGGAAGCACGCCTCGATGAAAATCTACCGCCGCAAGCTGCGCCACCTCGGGCCCTGCCCGTAGTAGGGCTGGGTGAAACCCGCGTGTGCGGCTGGCGAGCGCCGGACCAAGCGGGACAAGGACGCAGGGAGGCCGAATAGCAGCGCTATTTGGCCGACTGAGGACGCCGTAACGCGCAGTGTCCGCCGTCGCCAGACGTGCGCGAGGGTTTCGCCAATCCCTCCTAGCGCCTACCGGCGAGGTC